>JAZOCQ010000025.1:0-6873 GCA_045596565.1 Acutalibacteraceae bacterium | reverse complement strand
TCGCCGAAGGCGAATATAACTGAAAAAACTCTCGTTCTTTCGAACAAGAGTTTTTTTCTGGAGGCGCCACCCGGAGATCGACTCGGTTCGATTCCGGAGATTACAACACAAAAGAAAAACACACCGCTGGGGTGTGTTTTTCTTTTGTGTGTTTTGAACTTATGACACGAATTTAAAGCGCCCGAAAACCTTTATTTTTCCTTATTTATAGTAACATCGCCTTTGATTTTTTCACATTTCAAGGAATTGCACACAACGTTACCCGTAATTTTCTCGGCCTCGACATCACCGTCAACCTTAACAGCACCACCGCAACTTATAACACCTTTGAGATCACCGCCAACAACGATATTGTCACCAGCATTACAACTGCCGTTCAGATTAAAGCCCACAGTAATTCCGTCACCTGCATTGCAACCGCCGTTCACATTTCCGGCCACAACCAATTCATCTCCGGCGTTACAACCGCCATAAACCGATCTGCTGACTGCAACATTACACTCGCTTTGCACGCTTTTTGCATCTCCGATAACCTCAAAGGTGAACCTGTCGGTCATATTATCGGTTACCTGCAAAATCTTCTTACCTAGGCACACAACTCCGCGGATAACGTTATCATCGTGCCACGGAAATTCAGGACAATGATCATAGTGAATTTCTGTTTTAATTTCACGAGAAAACAATTCATCAATATAGCAACCAAATAAATCAGCCATTGTCGGCAAAAACAATATATCAGGGGCAGTTTTTGCATTTTCCCATTTTGAAACTGCTTGAAATGTTACCCCTAATTTTTTAGCAAGTTCTTCTTGGGTTAACCCACATTTTTTACGGTATTTTTGTATATTAGCCGCTAAAACAATATTTGTATTATCCATTATATCAGCTCCTTTGCTGATATAATTATAACAGACAACTCCCAAGCGTACAATAAAAGAAAAGTTGATATTTTTCAACCGTAAGTTGAGTGTAAAAAATATAGCAGAATCAAGACTTTCGAGTTTTGCTAATAAAATCTGCATACTCATTTTGACAATCATTTACCGCAAACATAAAAGCCTCTAAAAAATCCAAATCTGCCTTTTTACATCCTTCATAAAGGTATCTCCATTCAACAAAACAATTAGAATTAGCTAATAATAATTTTTCAAAATCATTTTCATCTATATTGGCATTATGCCGTTGATATTTCGAGCATGAATTATATAGGTCGATTGTGGCATCTCTATAAAGATTCTGTTTATCAATACTTAATTCTTTAAAAAGTTTAGCAAGTTCGTGTCCTTTTATCGTTTTTTCGCACTCATTAAATATAAGATTTTTTAAAGCAAGTTCACAAGAAAAGGCCGCGATAGTTATTGCAGGAAAAATATAAACCGAAAAATCATCATTATAAAACATACTCACTTCATGATGTTTTTCTATTAAAGTCAAATATGCCAAATAATATGCTTTTGCAGTGCCATCAACAATATTTTCAATTTTATACAATTTATCACCGCCTTGTGTGTATTATAACACACCGATGGTGATGGTGCAAGGGATAATGATATATCGCTAACGCGATATGATATACGACTTGCGTCGTATGATATATTTGCGTTGCAAATATGATATAATATCCGTTCCTTCATATGCCAAAGGCATATATCATCCACCGCAGGTGGATATCATATCGAAGATATATCACCCGTTCCGACGAGGAACGGATATCATTGAAAAAACCTCTTTACTTTCGTAAAGAGGTTTTTTCTGGAGCTGCTAACCAGATTTGAACTGGTGGCCTCATCCTTACCAAGGATGCGCTCTACCGACTGAGCTATAGCAGCAAATGGCGACCCGGAACGGGCTCGAACCGTCGACCTCTAGCGTGACAGGCTAGCGTTCTAACCAGCTGAACTACCGGGCCATTGACACACACAGACGATTGCCCGCGTGCAACGTTGTCTATTATACGAGAGAAAATCATATTTGTCAATATCATTTTTCGATTTTTTCCGTATCATTTTTATTTTTTATATAAGAGGTTACAGTCAAAAAATCATTTTTCAGCAAAGAACCTATGCCGATAGAACCTCGTCCGTATTTTTCGCGAATATCGTCCATGGCGTTTTCCAACCGCGAGAGTTTTTCGTGTTCGTCTTGCGCCGTTTCTTCCTCAAAAAATGAAGTTTGCACAACCGTTTCCTCACACTCACAAGTAAGATTTGCCGCCGTAACCGTCAGCATACGCACCGTAGCATCTTTTAAATGCAATTTGTTTAGCAACTCCATTGCCACATCGGCAATTTCTCTGGAAACAGCAGTGGCGGTATGCAGGGAACTTTGGCGACTATAAGACTGGAAAGAGGCTGTTTTCACCGTCAACTGTACCGTTCTGCAAAACAGACCGTGTTTTCGTAACCGCGCTGCCACTGTATCAGACAACATATAAATCGCCGTATACATCTCCTTTTCATCGTTCAAATCCCGCCGAAATGTCATACCATTCCCAACCGATTTCACCTCACGCGCATCATCCAACCGCCGCACCGGCTCGTTATCCTCACCGCGTGCATACACAGATAACATCTCCCCAGCTTTGCCAAATGTCGCACGCAATACATCTCGGTCAGCTGCCGCCAAATCGCCAATAGTGCGAATCATCATCTTATCCAAACCTTTTTTCACCGCACCACCGACATATAAAAGCGCATCTACCGGTAGCGGATATACGATTTTCTCTACACTCTCACGGCTGATAACGGTAGTGGCATCGGGCTTCTTATAATCACTGCCAAGTTTTGCAAAAACTTTGTTAAAAGAAACCCCAACCGAAATCGTCAATCCCGTTTTTTCTTTTATTTCCGCACGCAAACGGTCGGCAATCTGTTTGCCGTCACCAAACAACTTTTGACTCCCCGTCACATCCAACCACGATTCATCAATGCCAAACGACTCTACCATATCGGTATACTGTGCATAAATGGCATTCACCTGCTCGGAAAACGCCGCATACACATCGTGATGCGGCGGCACCAATTGCAGTGACGGGCACTTTTGCCGTGCTTTCCATATCGTTTCTGCCGTCACCACACCAGCCGCTTTTGCCGGTTCATTCTTCGCCAAAATAATGCCATGCCGATTTTCAGGGTCTCCGCACACCGCCATTGGCACATCCCGCAACGATGGATTGAGCACCGTTTCTACAGACGCAAAAAAGCTGTTACAATCACAATGCAATATCACTCTGTCCCGCCCCACGGTGCACCTCCGTTTTTTCTTTTCGAACATTTGTTCTAAAATCAATATATCACAAACTCTTTAGTTTGTCAACAGAAAGCAACCCTCTCAACGGAGAGGGTTGCTTTGCATACAGTGTCAATCGTCCACGTCAAAATGCTCTATCAATGAAGCCTTTTTATCGGTTTTCACATCACCATGGCGCACGAAAAGCATCGTGCAAAACGCCAGCGCCGTAAACAAAACCGCGTACGGGAACAACATACGATAACTAAAAAATTTAAATAAATAACCGGACAAAATCGGGGTAGCAACCTGCGCCGCCATGGAGAAAGTATAATAATAGCCGGTATATTTTCCCACATCACTGCCGCGGCTCATTTCCACTACCATTGGATAGGAATTCACATTGATAGCTGCCCAGCCGATACCGATAGCACCCATCACGGCATAACTGAGTGGCGTATACGACTTAAAACAAATACCGATTGCAAACGCTACACCCATCAACACCACGCCACCGAGAATCACTTTTTTTCTGCCCAGCACACCGGAAATTAAACCAATCGGGATATAACTAACCGTTGCCACCAACATAGCCACAATCATCATAGTGGCACCGACGCTTTCGCTAATCCCCCATTCTTCCAGTACATACCGTGAATAGGCGCTTTCCACCGCGTTATATGCCATATACCACAGTGCTACTGACAACAGCATAAAAATCAAACTACGTTTAACAGGTTTCGCCATTTTTCCGCCGCCCACAGTTTCCTCTTTGGGTTCAGGCGGCATTTGTGCGACCAGTCGATTTTCCCGCACCGTAAGCGGCAGTAAAATCGCCGTCACCACCATAAACCCTGCCAGCAACGCAAATACGGTTATATAGCTCGCGGGTTTTTCACCTGTCACAGTGTCGGTTTGCGGTAATAAAAACATAATCACCAAATAGGTTGTAATACCGCCCAAAGCACCCATTAAATTGATAACGGCATTCGCCTTAGAACGCAACGGTTTGGGGGTCACGTCCGGCATCAGCGCCACTGCGGGAGAACGGTAGGTGGACATAGACAACAACAAAAGTCCCAACGCCACCACAAAAAGCGGCAAATTTTTATTCCAATCCGCTGCGGGAACAACCAGCATCAGTATTGCCGCCGCAAAAGTACCCGCCAAAATATACGGTGTACGCCGTCCCAGACGGGTATGCGTTTTATCCGACAGTGTACCAAACAATGGCAACAAGAACAAAGCGAGCACATTATCCGCCGCCATAACATACCCTATAATTTCCTCGCTCAGGTGGAAGGTATACTGTAGCATGAGCGGCACAACATAGTTATACAACTGCCAAAACGCCGTAATCGACATAAACGCCAGACCGACAAAAAATGTGCGCTTATAATTTAACTTCATTTGATTTTCACCCCGAGCATTACAATTTTTGTATGTTAAAAAACTCTATTTTTACATCTGCTGACGGAAACTGAGCCGTTTGTATAAAACCCGTTTGCGGGTCGAAAGACAGCGTGTACGCGTAAGCACCTACCCTGCCGCTGACAACATCTCCTTGGACGGTTTCTCCCACCGTGAAAGCGTAAAACGCATCATCCAACGCATCGCATAATAACCGCGGAACAGCCGATTGTAATAACGTACTCTCTGCTTTAAATTCCAAGTTGCCCAGTGAAATGGTCGTCGCATCCTCACCGATGGTCACCTGTAAACCGTTTAGATTCTCCGGTTCACTTAGATACAATGTCAAAGTTCCCGTCGAAAAGCGTTTCAGATTACCTTTAAGCGTTTGTTCATTGTGCTGCACGGTAAAATCACAGCAAAACTGCACGAGAGACGGTAATTCTCGAGGTTTAGAGCACCCACACAATATGAATATACAACAAAACGGCAACAATAATCTGCGCATAGAAAAACCTCGGCTTTATTCCAAATTCAGAAACACGCCTCTCAGTTCTTCTATCACATCCGACGGCAGCATCGCACGCTGTGAACAGCGTTTGGCAGCAGCATCGCCCGCCAAACCGTGCAAATACACACCACACCGAGCAGCATCGAACGAGGAAAAGCCCTGTGCCGCAAACGATGCTATCATACCCGCGAGTACGTCGCCACTGCCACCGGTTGCCATACCGGGATTTCCGGTGGGATTTATACAATATTGAGTAGCATCCGCTACCACTGTATGATGTCCTTTGAGCGCCACGGTGATGCCATAGCGCTTCGCAAAAGACATTGCACAACCAACACGGTCAGCCTGTACGTCATCAACAGTAGTGGCGCACAAACGTGCCATTTCAGCGGGATGCGGTGTTACGATAAGTGAAGAGCAAGCGGTTTCCAAAACATCTATATGCTGCGCTACCGCATTTATGCCATCGGCATCCAACACCATAGGACAATCCGCCAGTCCCAGCAATTCACGAACAATGACCTGCGTATCTTCACAACAGCCCAATCCACACCCTATCAACAGTGCCGTTTTACCTTTCAATGCTTGTCGGAGTAGCGGTAAAGCCGCTTGAGGCACTCTGCCCTGCTCGTTTTCGGGCAACGGCAAACACAGTGCTTCCGGAACCCCCGCCGCCACTATCGGATAAATAGACTGAGGCAGCGCAACTGTTAACAAACCCACGCCACTTCGTAAAGCAGCGCGAGCAGATAAAATTGCCGCCCCCACCATACCGACACTGCCGCAAACCGCCAACAGATGCCCGTATGTGCCTTTGTGACTATCTGCCGAACGCGGTACGAAACACGCGGCAACATCCTTGTAAGAAAGCGTATGTTTTGTGGTCAAGTCGCCACCTCCATCAGCGCTGGGTGTTCCCCTGTTTATCCATTTGTATTTGCATCAAACGAGGCAAAGCGGTATAAAACGCTTTCTGGATGCGTTCATTGGGCTGAAAAATTACCAAAGTTCTGCCGTGCATTTTACTGCGGTAAATGAAATAAAAATTCTCTGCATCTTGCGCTGTCGGCGCCGCCATAATGGTATGATCAATTTTTTTGCCCGTCAATACAGCAGTCGAGAGTTTTCCGTATTCTTCCACCTTTGAACAAGTGATAGAACACAAGCGTTTACGACGGCGTTGTGCGATAATACAATCCACGTCCATCTCACCGTTAGTGATACTGTATTCAAATTCTAAATTGCGGTTGGTGATAAGCCACCACGCGCCCCAAACCACTAAAACAATCATTGGAAGCAGAAAATTAACATATTTCCAAATTGCAAAGGAAACCACTGCCGCCGCAATGCATATCGCTACTATAATGATCCAATCAAAAACTTGCTTGTTCTTTTTCACAATTTGTTCTGCAAAAGAATCCATGATAAATTTCCTCCAACAAATACTTTATACAGTAAAGTTTACCATATTTTTCACCATTCATCAATAGAAAACGCAAAAATTCACATTATCATGAAAAAAGGACCCGATAACGTATATACGTCATCGGGTCCTTTTGTTGCTGTTAGCCGAGCAACATACGGTCGTTTGCAAATTCGCCTTGACTTGCATTGCTGAACAATGCCATCAAATCGGCAACTTCTAATTTCTGCTTTTCTTCGCCGGACACATCATAAATAATGCGTCCCTCATGCATCATAATCAGACGGTTACCCAAACGAAT
>JAZOCQ010000024.1:0-4040 GCA_045596565.1 Acutalibacteraceae bacterium | reverse complement strand
TTTTGGCTGCGGAATAGGGACTCGAACCCCAACAAGCAGATTCAGAGACTGCGGTGCTACCATTACACTATTCCGCAATATATAGTTTTTAAACCGTGATTTATTATAACCCATTTTTACCGTTTGTCAATAGAATTTCGCATATTTTTTCAAAACTAACCATAATCCCAATAGATATAGGACTTTTTCTTGACACTTGCCACAATCCGTTGTATACTATATGTGGTGTTTTTGTATTTACAAAACACGTTTATATATAGGAGAGGCTTTCTCCCGCTGTATATAAAAATTTTATTCGCTTTTTGCGTTGCAAAAGGCTTTGAACCCAGAAGATAGATTTCTTCTACCAGGTTATTCCCGCTTTGTGCGGGTTCTCATATGTATGAAAAATATAATATGATTTTCCCGGTAGGGAGAAGTCTGCGCTTCTGTGTTCGGTTTTCAAAATTTGAACAGGAGGTGCATTGTGATGACCATTGGACTTATGGTTGCGATGGGGATGACTGTCGGCGGTTTGGTGCTGGGCAGTGTTGTGTCCGGCGTTGTATTTTTCAAAGCGGGCATCAGCCATCGTAAAAAAGTTGCTGAGGCGGCTATCGGTTCCGCTGAATTGGAAGCAGAGCGTATTCGCAAGGATGCCGTGAAATCTGCCGAATCCAAGAAAAAAGAAGCGTTATTGGAAGCGCGCGATGAAATTCATCGTCACCGTCAAGAGGCGGAACGTGAAATCAAAGAACGTCGTATTGAGGTACAGCGTCAGGAACGCCACGTGCAACAAAAGGAAGAGTCCCTCGACCACAAAATCGAAAATTACGAGAAAAAAGAAGAACAATTGCGCAAAAAGGAAAAAGAAATCGAGGAGCGGTTACAGGATGTCAACGACCTGAAAAAAGGTCAGTTTGAAATGCTTGAGCGTATTTCCGGTTTCACCGTGGAGCAGGCAAAAGAACATTTGCTCTCTCAGTTGACCAATGAATTGATGCATGATAAGGCGTTGAAAATCGCCGAGTTTGAAGCGCAGCTCAAGGATGAGGCTGACACGCGTGCTCGTCACCTTATTTCTCACGCGATTCAGCGAGTGGCGGCTGACCAGGTGGCAGAATCCACCGTATCGGTTGTGCCGTTGCCCAATGACGAAATGAAAGGCCGTATTATCGGTCGTGAAGGTCGCAACATTCGTGCGATTGAAACGCTCACCGGTGTCGATTTGATTATCGACGATACGCCCGAAGCGATTACGCTTTCTTGCTTTGACCCTGTGCGTCGCGAGATTGCCCGCCAGTCGTTGGAGCGTTTGATTACCGACGGCCGTATTCACCCTGCCCGCATCGAAGAAATGGTGGAAAAATCCCGCCGTGAGGTGGAAGCTACGATTAAAGCGGAAGGTGAACGCGCCATTCTGGAAACCGGTATGCACGGTATTCATCCGGAAATCGTGCGTTTGCTGGGCCGCTTGCGTTATCGTACCAGTTACGGACAAAATGTGCTGGACCATTCCATGGAAGTGGCATTCTTGTCGGGCATGATGGCGAGCGAACTGGGTATCGATCCCACCATCGCGCGCAGAGCCGGTTTGCTGCATGATATCGGTAAAGCCGTTGACCATGAGGTGGAAGGCTCGCACGTGGAAATCGGTGTGGATATTGCGCGCAAGTATAAGGAAAACGAGGCGGTCGTGCACGCTATTCAGGCGCACCACGGCGATGTGGAAGCGTCTACGGTGGTGGCTTGCTTGGTGCAGGCGGCTGACGCAATTTCTGCTGCTCGTCCCGGCGCGCGCCGTGAGAATCTGGAAAACTACATCAAACGTCTGGAAAAATTGGAGGAACTCGCTGAGTCGTTTGACGGCGTGGAACGCTCCTTTGCTATCCAGGCGGGTCGTGAAATTCGTATTCTTGTGCGTCCCGAGGTTGTCAACGATGACCAGATGACCATTCTTGCTCGCGATATTGCTAAGAGCATCGAAGAGAATATGGATTATCCCGGTCAAATCAAGGTCAATCTCATTCGTGAGAATCGTGCCGTTGATTACGCAAAATAATGAAAGCGGCGTCTGTCATAGACGCCGCTTTTTTTAAAAAATGAGAGGGGGTATATAGTGGATAGATTGAGAGCACCGATTGATTCGCTCAAAGGTGTCGGTGTCAAGCGTGCCGCGCTGTATCGTAAAATGGGCGTGGAAACGCTGTCCGATTTGTTACAGTTATATCCCCGTACTTATGAGGATTGGTCGCAACCGATACGCATTGCGGATGCTTCACCTTTTGAGCCCGCGTGTATACGGGTGACGGTGTTGCAGATATCCTTACCGCAATATATCCGTAAGGGTATGACCCTCTATCGTTTTAAAGTCACCGACGGTGAAACGATGATGACGGTGACGCTGTTCAATAACATCTATGCCGCCAAAAAAATTGCAGTGGGACAAACGTTGTTACTGTATGGCGTTGTCAAACCGCAAGGACGCGGTTATGCGATGACCTCTCCACTGATGGATACCCCCGAAAACGGCGCGCGTATCCGCCCGATTTACCCGCAAACGGCGGGTCTTACCAGCCGCGGTATCGAAACGAATATGCGCCAATTATTGCAAGAGATAGATGGGGTATTGGATGCCGATTGGTTACCGGACGATGTGCGCAGACAATATGCGCTGTGTACGCGGCGGTTTGCTTTGCAAAATATCCATTTTCCGAAGGATGCCATGGCGTTGTCGGTGGCGCGGGAACGGTTGATTTTTGAAGAGTTGTTTTTGTATATACTGGGTATGTCCCAACTGCGTGGGCGCAATCGTGCGCGCACGGGTTGTGTGATGACACAAGATGCAACCAAGACGTTTTGCTCGTTGTTGCCGTTTACGCTGACCGGTGCGCAAAGTCGTGCGATTGCAGACGGGTTGCGGGATATGATGCAACCTCATCCGATGGCAAGGTTGATACAAGGGGACGTGGGCAGCGGTAAAACGGTTGTCGCCGCTGCGCTTGCCTTTTCCGCCGCCCAAAACGGTTTGCAGACCGCTTTAATGGTCCCCACCGAAATTCTCGCACGCCAACACCTGCAATCTTTGCAAAAATTATTGGGCGACAGTGTGCATATTGCGTTGCTCACCGGCTCAATGACTGCTAAAGAAAAACGACAGGTGTTGGGTGGATTGGCAGACGGCAGTATTGATATTGCCGTGGGCACACACGCACTCATATCGGATACCGTGCAGTTTAAGCGGTTGGGGCTGGTGGTAACCGACGAACAACACCGTTTCGGCGTGTTGCAACGTGCCGCGCTTGCGCAAAAGGGTGAACATCCGCATTTGTTGGTGATGTCTGCGACACCCATCCCGCGCACCCTGGCATTGCTTGTGTACGGTGACTTGGATGTGTCCGTTTTGGACGAATTGCCGCCCGGCAGACAACCTATTGCTACTTATGCTGTGGGCAGTGATTTGCACCAGCGGGTGTATAGATTTATTCGTAAACACATAGCAGAGGGGCGGCAAGCGTATATTGTGTGCCCCTTAGTGGAAGAAGGGGAAGACGGTGGTGATTTGACCGCCGCTACTACCTACTATGAAACTCTCAAAAACGGTGCTTTGCGCGGTATTCCGACTGCGCTTTTGCACGGTAAAATGCGCACGAAGGAAAAGGATGCCGTGATGCAAGCGTTTGCGGCAGGCGAAATTGGTGTGTTGGTGTCTACCGTCGTGATTGAGGTAGGTGTGGACGTGCCTAACGCCGTACTGATGGTCATTGAAAATGCTGAACGGTTTGGACTTGCGCAATTACATCAGTTGCGCGGACGGGTTGGACGCGGCAAACACGCATCTACTTGCATACTCATTTCGGATGCTAAGGGTGAAAATGCCAAACAGCGTCTAAATACGATGTGTGAGACTGCAGACGGTTTTAAAATCGCGGAACAAGATTTAAAAATGCGTGGCCCAGGCGACTTTTTCGGCAGTCGGCAACACGGCTTGCCCAATATGCGTATCGCCAATTTGATTAGCGATATGGCGGTCTTGCACCAAGCAAAGCGGGCAGTGGAAA
>JAZOCQ010000023.1:0-13009 GCA_045596565.1 Acutalibacteraceae bacterium | reverse complement strand
GTGATAAGATGACCCACATCTCTACCGGCGGCGGCGCTTCCCTCGAATTCCTCGAAGGCAAAGAACTGCCCGGCATTGCCGCGATGTCCGATAAATAATTGTTTTTGGAAAGAAGGATTTAAAAATGGGTAAATACGTAATCGCCGGTAACTGGAAAATGAATAAAACTCCCAGTGAGGCAAAAGAATTGATTGACGCGATTCGTCCCTTGGTCGCTGACGCGGCTTGCGACGTGGTTGTGGGTGTGCCGTTTGTGGACCTGTGCGTTGCTTTGGAAGCCACCAAAGGCACCAACATCGGCGTTGCCGCGCAAAACTGCCACTGGGCAACTTCCGGTGCGTTCACCGGTGAAATCTCTGCGGGTATGCTCAAAGAAATGGGCGTTGGCTACGTCATCCTCGGCCACAGCGAGCGCCGTACCTACTTTGGCGACACCGACGTGACCGTTCGTGACCGCACCCGTGCGGCGTTGGATGCGGGCCTGACCGTTATCCTGTGCGTGGGTGAATACCTCGAACAGCGCGAACAGGGCATCACTTCCGAAATCGTGGATATGCAGGTGAAAGTGGCGCTGGGTGGCGTTTCCAAAGAGGAACTGTCCCGCGTGATTATCGCATACGAGCCGGTGTGGGCAATCGGAACAGGTCTCACTGCTACCAATGAGCAGGCAAACGAAGTTTGCGCGCACATTCGTCAGACGGTTGCCGGTCTGTATGATGCAGATGCCGCAAAAGCACTGACCATTCAGTACGGCGGTTCCATGAACGCCGGCAACGCGGCAGATTTGCTCGCACAGAGCGACGTGGACGGCGGCCTTATCGGCGGCGCTTCCTTGAAAGCGGCTGATTTTGCCACCATCGTTGCGGCTGCGAAATAAGTAAAAACTGTATAGCCGAGAAGAGTCGAACCCCTTAATCGCCCACGCGGCGTCTTTTCGGCGAAAATATTGCCTTGGCTCTTGTCATACGACAGTATGACGGCGTTTCAAGGCTTCATTTTCACACAAAAATCCTCACGCGTTGGTTGTTACAAGTGAAAAATACATTTTTGACCGATTAGAGTTCGACTCTTCTCGGCTATTGGAGAACGGACGGCTTGCCGTCCGTTCTTTTGGAGGAAACGACTATGAAAAAACCTTTAACCCTCATTATTATGGACGGTTTTGGTATCAATCCCGATACCTACGGTAACGCGATTGATGCCGCCGCCACCCCCAACCTTACTAAGATTTTTGCCGAGAACCCTTACACCACTATTGGTGCATCGGGTATGGATGTTGGTCTTCCGGACGGACAGATGGGCAACAGCGAAGTGGGTCACACCAACATCGGCGCGGGCCGTGTGGTGTACCAGGAACTTACCCGCATTACCAAAGCCATTAAAGACGGCGTTTTCTTTGAAAACGAAGCACTCAAAAATGCGATGACTACCGCCGTGAAAGACGGTGCGGCTTTGCATTTGATAGGATTGTTGTCCGATGGCGGTGTGCACAGTCACTTTGACCATTTGGTGGGTTTACTCGAGATGGCGAAAAAGAACGACGTGAAAAATGTGTTTGTGCATTGTTTGATGGACGGCCGTGACGTGCCGCCTTCTTCGGGTAAAGATTTCGTTGAAGCACTACAAACCAAAATGCAGGAAATCGGTGTGGGTAAAATTGCGACCGTGATGGGCCGCTACTATGCGATGGACCGCGACAACCGTTGGGAGCGCGTGGAAAAAGCGTATGCCGCGATGGTATACGGCGAGGGCGAACAAAACGCCGACCCCGTTGCCGCAATGCAAGCGTCTTATGACCAAGAAGTTACCGACGAATTTGTGGTGCCGGTGGTATGCACCGGAAAAGAGGGTGTCATCAAAGCGAACGACGCGGTGGTGTTCTTTAACTTCCGCCCCGACCGTGCCCGCGAAATCACCCGTACTTTTGTGGACCCCGCATTTGACGGTTTTGCACGTAAAAACGGTTGCTTCCCGCTGACCTATGTGTGCATGACCCAGTACGATGCGACTATGCCCAACGTTGAGGTGGCGTTCAAACCGCAAAGCCTGAAAAATACGTTCGGTGAATATATCAGCGACAAAGGACTTACCCAGTTGCGCATCGCCGAAACCGAAAAATACGCACACGTCACCTTCTTCTTTAACGGCGGCGTGGAAAAAGAATATGCGGGTGAAGATCGCGCACTCATCAACTCCCCGAAAGTGGCGACCTATGACCTGCAACCCGAAATGAGCGCGTATCTCGTATGTGACGAGGTGGTAAAGCGCATCGAATCGGGCAACTATGACGTCATTATCTTAAACTACGCTAACTGTGATATGGTGGGTCACACCGGCGTATTTGACGCCGCGAAAGCCGCTGTGGAAGCGGTGGACACCTGTGTTGGTAAGACGGTGGAAGCGACGCTCAAAATGGGCGGTAAAGTGCTCATCACCGCCGACCACGGCAATGCGGATAAGATGTACGAGGAGGACGGCTCGCCGTTCACCGCGCATACCACTTTCCCCGTACCGTTCTGCGTGGTGGGTCACGATTGCGTCTTGCGTGAAGGCGGCAGATTGGCGGACATTGCGCCGACCATGCTCAAGCTGTTGGGTCTCCCGCAACCCGCGGAAATGGACGGCGCTTCGCTGCTGTAATGTTTTAAAATGTAAGTACCCGTATCGACACAAAGTCGATACGGGTACTTTTTTATAAAAGTATGCAAAAAATTTGTCTGCGGTATTCCATTTTGTAGAATAATGTGGTATGATACTACTATATGTAGTATTATTATGTAAAAGAGGACGACCTATATGCTAAATAAAGCATCTGAAAATACACCCCGCGAAGACGTGATTGCGGGCAGAAATGCGGTGAGCGAAGCATTAAAATCGGGACGCGCGATTGACACGGTTTGGGTATCCAAAGGCGAGCACAGCGGTAACCTGCCCGCACTGATTGCCCAGTGCCGCAAACGCGATATTCCCGTTAAAGAAGTGGATAGCCGTAAAATGGATACGCTGTCCCAAAATCATCAGGGTATTTTGGCGTTTGCCGCTTGCAAGGAATACGCCACACTGGACGAGTTGTTCCAAAATGCTGCCGAAAAAGGCGTGCCGCCGTTTTTTGTCATTTGTGATGAACTGGAAGACCCGCACAATCTCGGTGCGGTTATTCGTACCGCCGAAGCGGCGGGTGCAAATGGTGTCATCATCCCCAAACGCCGCGCGGTAGGCTTGACTGCTACCGTGTATAAAGCGTCGGCGGGCGCGGTGGAATATATGCCGGTGACGCGGGTGACCAACTTGACCGAAACCATTAAGGAACTGAAAAAACGGCAGATGTGGGTGTACGGTCTGGATATGAACGGCGAACAATGGTGTGCGGGCGATTTGACCGGCCCGATTGCGATTGTGGTCGGCTCGGAGGGGAGAGGTATCAGCCGTTTGGTGCGTGAACAGTGTGACGGTATTTTATCGTTGCCGATGCAAGGAAACATCAATTCTCTCAATGCGTCGGTCGCGTGCGGTATTGCGCTGTATGAGGTGGTACGCCAGCGCGCGGGTATCAAAGCGAAAAACTAACTCTCGGAAAGGATTTTTGCCATGAACGAGAAAGATATTTTAGATGAATTGTTGCAGGATTTTGCCACTGTTCCCGTGAAAACTGAAAAAGAGGAAAAGCCTTCACCCGAGGTGCCTGTCGCCGAGGCAGAGCCGCCTGCGGTGGCGGAGGATACGATGGTAATTCCTGCGGTGGAAGTCGAGCAGCCGATTGTGGTCAGTGCGTTCGACGAACCTACACAGGTGGTACATATCGAGCAGGAAGCCGAACCCGAAGATGATTTCGACGGACAGATGACCATGGCGGATTTTGTGCCCGAAGAGGAAATAAAACCCGACGAAGAAACCGAAACCGAGGACGAAATCAGTTGGGAGCAACAGTTGGAACAAACCCGCCGCGAAAAAATCCGCGATTTTCAAATTCAGCAAAATCGTGAAGAAACGGATTTTCGGTATGACGAAACCGAAGCGCCCGACGAAACCGAGACGGTAGCGGAACCGACAGAGCAAGCCGAACCCCAAAAAACTAAATTTACCGGTGATTTCACCGAACAACAACAAGCGACGGACGTTGCCGCGGAACTGCAACATCGTTGCCGTTCGATGAAATTCCGTTTATGGCTGACATTGGTAGCGGTTATTTTGTTACTGTGCAGTGAGGCCACCGTGCTGGTATACGGTGTTCCCACTGTTGCCCCCGCCTTATTCTTGTTGTTCAATATGTTGGCATTTGGCGGCATTATCGGTTTGTTATTCCCCATGATACGGGACGGATTTTCTGCGTTGTTTAAAGGAAACCCCAATGCCGAAAGTATTTCTGCGTTGGTGGCGGGGGTTACCGCGGTACACACGTTGTTGCAATGGTGTCGCTTGGGCGCGGTAGAAACCGGCGAAGCGCCGTTGCTCACCGCGGCGGCAGGCGTGGTACTGTTGTTATGCGGACTGGGTCGCTTGTTGCGGGTGAGCCGTATCAGCCGTAACTTTACGGTGGTGGGTAGCGAGGGTGATAAAATCGCCGCCGCGCTGGTACAGGAAGAACGCGCCGCTATAGAAATCGGACGCAGAGCGGTTGCCACGGGCGTGCCGAGAGTGGTTTATTTCCGTAAAGTCAAGTTTTTAGATAGTTTTCTTGCCAATTCCTATGTCAACGACCGCTACGATATGGTTATCAAACGCTATATCCCCGCCGCCGTATTGTTGGCGGTGCTGGGGGGCACCGTAGGCGGCATCGTCACCAAAAGTGTCTGGAATGCGCTGTTGTTTTTCGGTACGTTGCTTTGCGTGTTGTTGCCCGCCGCATCGCTGGGACTTAACTTGCCATTGTGGCGGGAGTGTCGCAACCAGTTGCGGCACGGCAATATGCTGTGCGGGTTTGCGGCGGCGGAACGCTTCGGCAAAGTACACGGCGTGGCGTTGGACGTGTCGGATGTGTATCTGCACGACAGCGTGATGTTGCACGGTATCCGCACGTTCGGTGCAACCCGCATTGATGAGGCGATTACCGATGCCGCCGCGGTGGCAATTCAAACACAAGGACCGCTTGCGGGGCTGTTCTTACGCATTATCGAACAAAAAACCGAGATTTTGCAAGAAGCCGATAACCTCGTTTTCGAACAAGATATGGGTTTTTCCGGCTGGGTAGGCGGTAAACGCGTGCTGGTGGGCAACCGTAAATTACTGGAAAACCACGGTGTGGATACGCCATCGGGTGACTACGAAGCGAAATATAAGAAAAACGGCAGAGAACTCGTGTACCTGTCGGTAGCGGGCGAACTTTCCGCCATGTTTGTGATTAGCTACGTAACCGACGAGGCGGTAGAAGAAGCGCTGCACGCCTTGCAGGACGCAAAAATCTCACTTTTGGTGCGCTCTTGCGACCCCAACGTAACCGAGAAAAGTCTGTGCGAGGGATTTCATCTGGACGACTTTTATCTGGATTTACTCAGCGCATCGGCGGGCCGTATGTACGATACGCTTTGCACCGAGGGGGAAAGCCTTTCGGCGGGTGCCGCTGTGGGCGGCGGTATTGCACGTATCGCCGCGTTGCTGACCGGTTGCAAACGCTTGCGTCGCCGCGGGTTTGCCGCAATGCTCACCCAAGGGTTGTGTGCATTGCTCGGCGCACTCCTTTGCTTTATGGTGATACTGTCGGGTGCACCGCTTGGCGCCGTGCCGTTATTGTTGATTGTATTTACCGCGTTACTTACCGCGCTTGCGGGATTGTTCTAAGAATAAAAAAATCCGTCTTTGGTTATCCAAAGACGGATTTTTTTTATGATTCTTTGCAAGTTTTTATGAACGAGAACAGTATAAATGCGACACCGTTTGCCACTACCACCGTTGAGCCGGCGGGGAAATTGAGAAAATGTGCCGCTACCGTGCCCACAAAGAAACAACACAGCGAAACAGCGGCGGCGGTGAGCACCACCGAGCGGAACTGCTTGCATACTCGCATGGCGGTCAAAGCGGGGAAAATAATCAATGCGGAAATGAGCAATGTACCCATCATACGCATACCGAGGACCACTGTCACAGCGGTGAGGATAGCGATGATAGTGTTATACAGCGATACCCGCATGCCGCAAGCGCGGGCAAAGGTTTCGTCAAAGGTCACCGCAAACAGTTTGCGGTAAAATAGGATATATACGAGAATAACGGCGGCGGCAACGCCCACGCTGAACCACGCATCGGCGTCGCTGATGGTGAACATATTGCCGAACATATAATTGGAAATATCCACGTTGGTACCCGCGCGGTACAGTACGATGTACCCGACAGCGAGGGATAAGGTGGCGATAATACCGATAGCGGCATCACCTTTGATGCGGGTGCTTTCGTTTAGCCGTAACAATAAGAATGCGGCGAGCACCACGATGGGAACGGCGATGTATAGTTGTAAATCCATCGTGCCCAATGCGGCGCCGATAGCAAGTGCGGCAAACCCGACGTGGGATAAGCCGTCACCGATGAGGGAATACCGTTTTAACACCAGCGTAACGCCCAGTAGCGCGGCGCACAAGGATACCAGACTGCCTACCAGCAGGGCGCGTTGCGCAAACGGCAGTGCGAAAAAGGCGGCAAGGGAGGAGAAAAAGGATGGCATTACGCGTTCCCTCCTTCCAAAAACTGTTTTCCTGCGATACTGTCGGCGTAAGCGGCGGCAGTACCGAAAAACAGCGGCTCATGTTGCAAATGTAAAATGTGGGTGGCATACCGCACGCTTGCGGGGATATCGTGAGAAACCATAATCACCGTCATACCGCTTTGATGCAGTTTTTCTATCAGCGCATACAGCTGCGCGGTAATGGTGGGGTCAAGTCCCGCGGTCGGCTCGTCCAACAATAACAGTTTTTCGGCGGCGCACACTGCACGTGCGAGCAGCACCCGTTGTTGTTGCCCGCCGGACAATTCCAAGAACGCTTTGTGAGTAATATCGATGATTTCCAGCAAGGATAAAGCGTGTTGCATCCGCGCTTTTTCTGTTGCCGTCAAAAACGGGCGCCACCATTTGGTGCGCAGACCCGCACACACCACTTCCCGCACGGTAGCGGGGAAATCGCTTTGTACGGTGGTTTGTTGCGGCATATACCCGATATCCCGCGGGGTGACGCCGTTCTCAAAAACGATTTTGCCGACGGTGGGTTTTTTCAACCCCAGTAAAGCGCGCATCAGCGTGCTTTTGCCCGAACCGTTTTCCCCCACGATGTATAGATAGTCACCGGCGTGTATATCCAGTTGTAAGTTTTCTACCACCGTTTTGCCCTCGTACGCGAGCGAAACGCGGTCACAGTGTATCAAACGCATCAGTTCAGTGCCTCTTTCAACGTGATGAGATTTTTTTGCATGAGAGAAAGGTAGGTTTCTCCGTTTTCCATATCTTGTTTAGACAGATTGTGGCAAGCATAAAAGGTCGCAACCGCGCACCCTGTATGCTCGCTTACGGTTTTTGCCACCCCGCCCGCAGACAGTTCCATTTGGAAAACGAGCGGGATATTTTCGCCCTTGACCGTATTGATGAGCGCTTGCACGTCTGCGCTGGCGGGTTCCACCGAAGCGGCACATCCCGTAAAAGCGGCGCGGTAGGTTAATCCGTACCGTTCACAGAAATATAATAGCGGAAACCTGTCCGCCACCACGATGGTACGGCGCGCGGCGGTGTTTACTACTGTTTGAAAATCCGTATCGAGCTGTGCCAGCTTTGCGATGTAAGCGGTCGCGTTTGCGCGATAGGTATCCGCACCTGCGGGGTCAAGCGTGCACAGGTTGTCCAAAAGCACGCGCACGATTTCCACCGCATTTGCGGGGGACGTCCACACGTGTTCATCATATCCGTGGTCGTGACCGTCATGGTTTTCGTGCGGTTCTACCATATCTGTTAATTTCAAAACCGTTTTATCGGCGGTATCCACCGATTGCAAGGTTTTGTCAATCCAACTGTCCGATTCCCCGCCGACGTATACAAACATATCGCAGTTGTGCACCGCGGCAATATCCTGTGATGAGGGGTCATAGTGATGGCTTTCTTGTCCCGCGCGTAATAAAAGCGTGAGTTCTGCGTCCGTGCCGCGGGTGATTTCCCGCAAAAAGTCATATTGCGGAAACACCGAGCACACAATTTGTAAACCGTCGTTTGCGGGCGCGGCGGTGCAAGCGGCAAATGTGCACAGCAGACACAAAACCACCACAAAAAGGATACATTTTCTCATTTGCTTGCCTCCGCTTTTTGACAGTGTTCGCATCTGCCGAATAAAACGGTTTGTTTTTCATCTACGGCAAACCGACTGTCCCGTAACACGTTTTGCAAAACGGCGGTGGAAGCATCGTCGTCTAAATGCAACAAAACACCGCAATCGATACATTTCATGTGTAAATGGGCATCACAGTGCGAACATCCCACCGCCTGATACACCGCTTTACGGCTGCCGTCGCGCAGGAAGCGCTTGACCAGTCCCGCTTCTACGAGCGGCGGTAACAACCGATACAGCGTGCTTTTGCCGGGCGCGTGTTCACCTGATAAGGCGTCCGCCAACTCCTCCACGGTATACGCCGTGTCGGCGTGTTGTTTTAAAAACCTAATTAAGGTTTCTTTTTGTGCAGTGCGGTAGGTCATATACTTCCTCCAAATTGAGAATGATTCCCATTTTGAGATTGTAGCATATACTTTTCGCATTTGCAACGATAAAGTGTAAAAAATATTGAAAAATATTGACAAATTTCGTGTGTATGATATGATTTTCTGTATAAGGAGGGATATATCGTGAAAAAACAAGGTAAAAAATGGTTGTTACTTGGGCTGACGCTGTTGCTCATGGTGATGTTCACCGTGACCGTGTTCGCCGAGGGCGATGCGGCTGCGGCGACCAGTCCGTTCTTCGCTACATTTTGGGCATTGGTGCCGCCGCTGGTTGCGATTGTGCTGGCACTGATTACCAAAGAGGTATACAGTTCGCTTTTTGTCGGTGTGTTGGTGGGTGCGCTTTTCCACAACAATTTCAACGTGGTGGGCACTGTCGATACGCTGGTGCAAGACGGTTTGATGGGTGCTGTTTCGGACACCGCGGGCATTTTCGTGTTTTTGGTGGTGCTGGGCATTATGGTCGCGCTCATCAACAAAGCAGGCGGCTCTGCGGCGTTCGGCCGTTGGGCGCAGGTACATATTAAAAGCCGTGTCGGTGCGATGCTGGCGACCTTTGTGTTGGGCGTGCTGATTTTCGTGGATGACTATTTCAACTGTCTGACGGTCGGCAGCGTGATGCGTCCCGTGACCGATGCGCAGAAAGTTTCCCGCGCGAAACTTGCGTACATCATCGACGCCACTGCGGCGCCCATCTGCATGATTGCGCCTATTTCTTCGTGGGCGGCGGCGGTGTCGGAATACACCACCGGCGTTATCGGCGCAAACGGTGAGGAAATTTCCAGCCTTGCGTTGTTCTGCAAAGCCATTCCGTATAATTTCTATTCTTTGCTGTCGTTTGTGTTCATCATTGCACTGGCACTGATGAAATTCGATTACGGTCCGATGAAACTGCATGAGAAAAACGCGCTCAAAGATGATTTGTTCACCTTCGGCGGCGAGGTTCTCGGCGGCGAATCGGCAGAAGAGGGCAACAAAAAGGGCAAAGTGGTCGATCTGGTTTTGCCGATTGTATTGCTCATTGCGGTGTCGGTCGTGGCGCTCATATACGTCGGCGGCTTCTTCGGCGGTGACTTTGCGGGCGATTTCATCGGCGCGTTCGGTAACACGGATGCGACGGTCGGTTTGCCGCTCGGCGGTCTGGTGGCGTTGCTCGTAACGGTGGTATACCTCATTGCACGCGGTTTGGTTTCTTTCAAAGAAGCAATGTCCTGTATCCCCAAAGGCTTTATCGCGATGGTACCTGCCATTCTCATTCTCACCATGGCAACCGCGCTGAAAACCATCACCGGTATGCTCGGTTCCGAGCCGTTCGTGCAAAACGCGTTGGCGAATGCGGGCGCACTGCACAACTTCTTGCCGGCGATTATTTTCTTGGTGGCTTGCGGTATTTCGTTTGCGACCGGTACTTCTTGGGGTACGTTCGGTATCCTCATTCCGATTGTGTTGTCGGTGTTCCCCGCGGGCAGCGAACTGATGATTATCGGTATGTCTGCTTGTCTGGCGGGCGCTGTGTGCGGCGACCATTGCTCGCCCATTTCGGATACTACCATTATGTCCTCGGCGGGCGCACAGTGTGAGCACGTTAACCACGTGTCCACCCAGTTGCCGTATGCCATTACGGTGGCGGCGGTATCCTTTGTCGGCTACGTTGTAGCGGGCTTTGTGCAAAACTGGCTGATTGTACTGCCGATTATGGCGGCGGTTATGGTTGCGGTGCTGTTCGGCATTAAAGCAGCGACCAAGAAAAACGCATAATATCCGCACCCCTTGGGCAAAAGCCCAAGGGTTGTTTTTTTGTTCACAGAGAGAATTTTATTTTTTCTAAAAGTTTTACTTGACAAGAATAGGTGGAATGGGTATAATAATAGCCGTTGACAAAATATATGCGCTCGTAGCTCAGCTGGATAGAGTGTTTGACTACGAATCAAAAGGTCAGGGGTTCGAATCCCTTCGGGCGCGCCAAACAAAGAAACCACCCATTCGGGTGGTTTCTTTGTTTGTTTCGGTGCGAGGGATTCGAACCCTGAGAGGGTGAGCGACGTTAAAAAAACAGTCCGGCGGACTGTTTTTAGGCGCGAAGTCCGTGCGGCTTGCCGCAAAGGACGCAAGGCGCAAAGCGGCTGTATCCCTTCGGGCGCGCCAAAACGAAAATCCGTTCTCGAAAGAGAGCGGATTTTTCGTTTTGTATTATTCACTATTCATTTTTCATTATTCATCATTCATTCAAACGGATTTTCGTAATGAATAATGAATATGTAAACCGCTCCGCTGATGAATAATGAATGATTGATTTATACTATCGCTACTGCTATAATATGGGAAAGGGCGGTGCTTTGGATGAGCGTCTTAAAATCAAACGAATTTTAATCGTCTCTATCAACACCGCAAGAGATAATAAAGCTACTTGAAACTTTTGTTACGGAGAAAAAGATATGAGCTCTATACGCGATATGAACAAAAACGACACGGCTTATGTGATGGAAATGATGCGGGTGTTTTATGCCTCGCCCGCGGTTTCAAGCAACGGCTCGGATGAGATTTTTTTAAATGACATCAAAAATTGCGTCAATGATAATCCTTATTTAGAGGGGTATATCATCGACGATGCAGGTATAATACAAGGGTATGCGATGGTTGCCAAAAGTTTTTCCACCGAATTTGGGAAACCTTGCATCTGGATTGAAGATTTATATTTGAAAGATGATTTTAGAGGTTTGGGTATTGGGCAACAGTTTTTTGAATTCATCACACATAAATATCCGGATTGCATTTTCCGTTTGGAAGTGGAAGCGGATAATAAGCGTGCCGTAAAATTATACCAAAAATGCGGATTTACCGTTTTGCCGTATATGGAAATGAAAAAGTGAGTATTTAGCGCTGTTTTTTGCGTAAAACCCATTGAGATATGGCGATAGATATGGTATACTTTTGATAACAAATTTTGCCTTTGCGCAAAGAAAAGAGGTAGGATATGGCTTTTTTTGAATGTCCGAAATTGCCTGTCATTCCGGTGGAATGGCACGCAAACACGACGGTTTCTTCCATCAAAAAGGAAGAGAAAGCTTTGCTCATTCGCACCAAGGTGCTGGGGAAAAGTTACACGTTTTCTGTGACCTTCCCGAAACTCGGCGGTGTTCGTGTGATGCAAAATGCAGGTTTCTTTGCGTGCGATGAAAACGAGAATATTACATACAGCGGCAAAAAAGTGCTGAAAATGACCACCGGCACGCAAACCGCTTTATTCCGCAAGGACGAAGAGGTAGGCTTTGTGTTGGACATTCTGAATGCGGATGGTAATGTGGTGTTCACTTTTACCGGCGCTTCTATTTTGTTCGGATTTGACGGCAACAAAGTAAAAAAACTCAAAAAAGTCAAATTATTATCCCGTTTTGAAAACAGCGAAGTGCTGTATGGCCTTGGTGAACGGTGCAACACTTTTAACCAAGTCGGCCATGACGCGCTTATTTGGAATGCCGATACGTATATCCATGAACCGTGGGGTGATGACGGTGACGACCATAACGAGGCGTATCAAAACGTGCCGATTTTGCACAGCACCAAAGGGTATACGCTGTTTATCAACTCGATGTACGGCGCATGGGCGGATTTCGGCAAAACCGTGCCGCACGAATACAGTTTTGATTTCAACGGCCCGACCGCTGACTTCTTTGTATTCACCCGCACCCCGCAGGAAAATCTGCTTTCGTATGCCGATTTGACCGGTCACTGTATTTTGCCGCCTAAGTGGGCATTCCAATATTGGATTGGTGCCGCATCGCTTCTATGGAATTTAAATCCCGCAGACAACCGGGACGGCATGACGTGGCAGGAAGTGTTGCGCAGTTATATTGACGGGTATAAGGCAATTGGTATCCCGCATATCGCGGCGTGCTTTGGCGAGGGCGCACCGTCCGAGGCAGGACAGGAAGGGTATGACATTGCCGCTGAGACGGGTATGCGGATGTTCCGCTGGAACCGTCCCGCGTTGTACCTGCCGTGCGACTTAAACGAGGATTTGGTGGAAAAGGTAACCGGCAGTAAAGCCCCCGAAGCATTGCCCATTATCACCGCCAAGGGATACAAGCGCATTCCCGCTACGGGTTGCAGCGGTTGGTTTGACTATACCCACCCCAACGCAAAACCCGTTATCAAAGCACACTACGAGCCGTTTTTTAAATGGGGCGTGAAAGGTGCTATGCTGGATTATGGCGAATATATGCGTACCGATGCGCTGTTGTATAATGGCGAGGACGGTAACGCCATGCACAACGTGCACACTTACTATTATAATAAGACCATGAAAGAGATATTTGAAGAAGCGGTCGG
>JAZOCQ010000022.1:0-2414 GCA_045596565.1 Acutalibacteraceae bacterium | reverse complement strand
GTGACGTGGTTGTGCGTGTCAACGATTCTTTCGCACTGGCTATGCACATCGACACCGACGAATCCAACGCGGGTTGCGTTGCGTGCGGTGCCATGGGCGAAGTCATAAAATAAAAACATTCCAAAAAGCCGTTCGCAGAGCGAACGGCTTTAAATTTTTATTGACAGAAAACGCTCGATATGGGTAGAATAAGAATAAGGTAAAAACGCCCCTAAGGAGTGAACGCAATGGCGACTATATATACGAGTGCCGACCAACTTATCGGTAATACCCCGCTTTTAGAAGTAGCGGGAATTGAAAAGCACCTCGGTTTAGAGGCGAAAATTCTTGTGAAACTGGAATGTTTCAACCCCGCCGGTTCGGTCAAAGACCGCGTGGCAAAAGCGATGCTGGATGCGGCCGAAAAAGCCGGCAAACTCACCCCCGCAACCGAAATTATCGAGCCAACGTCGGGAAATACCGGCATCGGTCTTGCCGCGGTAGCGACTGCACGCGGTTACAAGTGCACGATTGTGATGCCGGATACCATGTCGATAGAACGCCGCAAACTAATAGCGGCATATGGCGCAAAAGTGGTGTTATCCGACGGCAAGTTGGGAATGGCGGGCGCCATTGCAAAAGCAGAAGAATTGGCGGCATCCGTACCCTCTGCTTTTATCCCCGCGCAGTTTGATAACCCCGCCAACCCCGCCGCCCATTTTGACACCACCGGCCCCGAAATCTGGCGGGATACCGACGGTACGGTGGATATATTTGTCGCGGGCGTGGGAACAGGCGGTACCGTCACCGGCACAGGAAAGTATCTCAAAGCCCAAAACGCCGCCATACAGGTGGTGGCAGTGGAACCCGCCGCCTCTCCGTTACTGTCCGAGGGCAAAGCGGGACCGCACGGCATCCAAGGTATCGGTGCGAATTTCGTACCCACTGTTTTGGACACCACCGTTTTAGATGAAATTTTTCCCGTCACCGACACACAAGCACTGGAAACGGCGCGTCTGCTCGGCAAGCTCGAAGGTGTACTCGTAGGCATTTCGTCGGGTGCGGCTTTATACGCAGCAATATCGCTCGCAAAACTGCCCGAAAACAAAGGCAAAACCATCGTAACACTTCTGCCCGATACAGGTGAACGCTATCTCTCTGCCGCATTATTTGAAGCATAAAAAAGCCGTCTTTTCATATCGAAAAGACGGCTTTTTACTGTATCACAATGCATTGCTCAAAGCGGCAAATTGTTCCAGCGTTAACTGCTCGGCGCGTGCGTTTTGCGGGATACCCGCACTTTGCAAAGCGGCGAGCACCCGTTCTTTTGCAAACCCTGCCGATGCCAACGTATTGGGCAACATTTTGCGGCGTTGGTTGAAAGCGGCTCGAATGATACGAAATAGTTTTGCTTCGTCTGCCACCTCCACCGACGGCGTTTTACGCAAGGTCAATTGCATCACTGCGCTGTCCACGTTGGGCGCGGGCATAAAACTGCCTCTGGAAACCCCAAACAGCGTCTGCGCGGTAGCATAATACTGTGTCGCCAAACTCACCGCGCCACATTCTCTGGTTCCGGGCGCGGCGCATAACCGCACCGCCGCTTCTTTTTGTACCATCACGGTGATATCCTCAAACGGCAAACGGCTTTCCAGTAACATCATCAAAATGGGCGAAGTGATATAGTAAGGCAAATTGGCGCATACGTGCACCGGCATATCACCAAATTCTTCTTTGAGTAAACGCGGTAAATCGATTTTCATAATATCGCCCGACACGATTTTCACGTTATCGTGTTCTTGAAGCGTTTCGTTCAATACGGGCGGCAGGCGGTCGTCCAGTTCCACTGCCACCACTTTTTTTGCGGTTTTGGCGAGTTCGTGGGTGAGCACCCCAATACCCGGTCCGATTTCCAGAACGCCGCTTGCCTTATCCGCACCGCACGCTTGTGCCATACGGGGACACACCGACGGATTGATAAGGAAATTTTGACCGAGTTTTTTGGAAAACTGAAATCCGTGGC
The DNA here is from genome assembly GCA_045596565.1 of Acutalibacteraceae bacterium. Taxonomy (GTDB): domain Bacteria; phylum Bacillota; class Clostridia; order Oscillospirales; family Acutalibacteraceae; genus URNF01. The sequence goes on along the minus strand of JAZOCQ010000022.1, from coordinate 412 downwards.
GAGACAACAACGCCTTAATATAGGAAATGTCTGTCAGTTGCGGCATCAGTGTCGTTTCCTCCCTTTTTGGCTCATACGACGTTTATGACGGCGCGCACCGATAACTGCGTATACGATATACCCGCCAAGCACCACCAAAACTGTGATAAATACTGCCCAGAACCAACCCGACGTAAATATGGCACCTATACCGCCCAGGCTCGCAAGCAAAATGTTTTTATCCAAATTTTCAGCGGCAACCAATTCCATTTCACCGATTTTTTGGTCTACGTTGATGATGAGTTCCACTTTTCCGTATACCGTACCCGCTTGAACGGGGGCGGCTACTGTTTGTTCGTTCACCGTCACTTTTTTGATGATTTGGGAGGGATCGATATCGTTATCTACCACGGTGGAAAACGCTTGCTTAGGA
>JAZOCQ010000021.1:0-2746 GCA_045596565.1 Acutalibacteraceae bacterium | reverse complement strand
GGTGCGGGTACTGCCAACACCGAATTTGAGTTTTTAACCGGCAATTCCATGGCGTTTTTGCCGTCGGGCAGTAATGCGTATATTTTATATGCTAACCGTAGTTTGCATGCTTTGCCCACGTGGATGTCGGGACAAGGATATGCCATCAACTATATGCACCCGTACTACGAGGGTGGTTGGAATCGGGATATTGTGTTCCCGAATTTAGGGTTTACGGATTTTATTTCCATTGAAGATATGCTGGATATGAATATTTTCACACAATACCAGCAAAATGGGTATAGCATTGACTACCTGCAACAGTTAATGGAGGAAGCCTATCCCGGAGAAGATATTTTGATGCGGCAATATGTCAAAGATGCATATAACTATAAATTGATTATCGAAAACTTTGAAAACCGCGATACTTCGAAACCGTATTTTATGTTCAATGTTACCATGCAAAATCACGGTGCATACCGCAAAGGTGCTTCTAATTTCATACAAAAGGTTTGGTTGACCGATACAGATGCATATAGTGATACCAACCGCTATTTGTCGTTGATAAAGTACAGCGATGATGCGTTTAAAGAACTGGTGGAGTACTTTGAACAGGTAGATGAACCGGTTCTCATCTGTATGTTCGGCGACCATCAACCCGCTGTGGAAAACGCTTTCGTAGAGGAAATTATCGGCGCTTCTATTAACAATCTGAGTTTGGAACAGCAACAATCCCGCCACATTACGCCGTTCCTTATTTGGGCAAATTACGACATTGAGGAAAAGGAATATGCGGCGCTCAGTTCCAACTACCTATCCAGTCTGGTACTCAAAACCGCAGGCTTGCAGATGAGTGACTATAATCGGTATTTGCTCAAATTATCCGAAACACTTCCCGTGATTGATACGGTGGGGTATATGGACGCACAAGGTACGCATTATGATTGGAATATGGTTTCCGATTATAAAACATTGTTGGAACAATACCGTCATATACAGTATAATGGTCTTTTAGACAAGGTTAACCGCAAAGATGCGCTGTTTAGCGTGCAATAAAAAACAACTCCCGAAGCGGTGCTTCGGGAGTTGTTTTTTATACCGTTTTTTCTGGTTGCTTTACGGCGGGTAAGCGGCTGTATACCGCGGTGACGTCCCGCAGAATTTTTGCGAGCCAGTCGTTGATGCAACCGCCGTCGATGCGCCATTGCCAGTTGCCTTGTGCAACAGCGGGGGTGTTGATGCGTGCGCTGCTGTCCAGTTGCAGGATATCGGTCATCATTAAAATGCAGGTGTCTGCTACCGACATCAGTGCTAAGCGCATCATACTCCACGGGAATTGCGTATCATCCGTGATATGCATATATTGTCGTGCAAATTCCACATCCGCTTTGGGTGCGGTTTGCGCCCAACCTTTAATGGTGTCGTTGTCGTGGGTGCCGGTGTAAACCACACAGTTGTGCGGATAGTTGTGTGGCAGATAATCGCTTTCCTCGCGGCTGTCAAAAGCAAATTGCAACACTTTCATACCGGGGAAGCCACTGTTTTTTAACATCTGTGCCACATCCGGCGTTAAAAAGCCGAGGTCTTCTGCAATAATCGGTAAACCGTCGGGACATAAATCCTTGCAGGCTTCAAACACAGCGTTGCCGGGTCCTTTTTTCCATTTGCCGTTTCTGGCGGTTTTTTCACCGTACGGCACAGCAAAATAGTCGCAAAAACCGCGAAAATGGTCAATGCGTACCACGTCATAGGTGGTCAGTGCGTGCGCAATACGTGTTCTCCACCAGCGGTATCCGTCGGTTTTCATACGTTTCCAGTCATACAAGGGATTGCCCCACAACTGCCCGTCAGCAGAAAAAGCGTCGGGCGGCACACCCGCTACTAGGGTTGGCTTGCCGTCGGTGTCCAGCAGAAACTGGTCGGGATTGGACCATACGTCGGCACTGTCATACGCTACATAAATGGGCAGGTCGCCGATAAAGTATATACCGTTTTTGTTAGCATAGGTTTTGAGTGCATTCCATTGTTTGTAAAATTCAAATTGCAGGAACGTGTAAAATCCTACGGTATCCGCGTATTGCGTGCGCGCGGTGGCGCAAGCATTGGGGTCTTTGCGGCGCAGCGGTGCGGGCCAATTGTCAAAGCATTGGCCGTTGTGGGCGTGCTTGATTGCCATAAAGAGGGCGTAATCCGGCAACCACGCAGCATTTTTTTCGCAAAACGTGGTGAACAGTGTGTCCGGCATAAAACGAGCATACGCTTTTTTCAATAACGGCAACCGCTCTTCATATAATTTTCCGTAATCCACTTGCGCACAATTGTCGCCGAAATCACAGGCATCTACTTCTTTTTGTAATAATAGGCCTTCCTCTATCAGCTGCTCTAAATCGATAAAGTAGGGGTTTCCCGCGTAAGCGGAAAAGGATTGATAGGGAGAATCGCCGAAACCCGTTGGGGTGAGCGGCAGAATTTGCCAGTACGTTTGTCCCGCTTTTTTCAAAAAGTCCACAAAACGTTTGGCTTCCTTTCCAAAAGTACCGATGCCGTAGCGGGACGGCAACGAAAAAATCGGCATTAAAACACCGCAAGTACGCATAGGTGTATTCCTCCCCATAGTAACAGTATATTGCATTATACGGAAATTATCCGTTTATCGTAGTGGTTTTGTTGGCTGTGGTTGTCAAAGTATCACTTGTTGTAAGTTCGGTTTGTGATACGCTCGATTGTGTGGTGGTCGCGGTAGTGGTGGCATCCGTCGTTGTGATTG
>JAZOCQ010000020.1:0-2673 GCA_045596565.1 Acutalibacteraceae bacterium | reverse complement strand
CGTCGGCGCATCTCTCGCCGCCGAGAGTAAACGCTTTGGGCCATTGTTCTTCTTCTGCGCCGCCCCTATAATCGGGGTTTTCCAACCACGCGTTAACGTCTTCGTATCCGAAACGCTGTTGCGGGTCAAAACGGCACAAGCCGTCCACAAGATTTTCAATATGTTCTCTGTGCGCATCCAATCGTCTGAACGGCAATTTGCCTCTGGATACACATTGGGTGATGTCTCTTTCTTCCACACCCTCATAGATAAAATGCCCCTCGTACAGCGAAGCCACCGTTACACCCAGAGAATAATAGTCGATGCGTTTGGTGTAGTATACCGTCGGGTCATTGGACACGGCAAGCAGCAGTTCCGGCGCGGTATAGCCGCGGCTTCTTGCCACGGTGGTGGTCTGTGCAATGGTATTTTCGTTGGTGGCTTTGGCGGTACCAAAGTCGCCGATCAAAAATCTGTCGCCCACCTTATATATGTTCTGCGGTTTGATGTCACCGTGAATGATATGTGCTGCGTGTATGCTGTGAAACGCTTCGTTGATCTGCTTTACAAAGGACACCAGTTGTTCAAACGAGAAAGCCCCGTCGTCCGACACGTCGCCCTCTTCGCACAACGGCATAATTTCAAAATAGTATTTACTGCCGCCGAATACCACCCAGCCGATCTCCATAACCGCCACGGTGTAATTCTGCCCTGCAGGGGTGCCCATATATTCCAGCACGCGCGCACGGGATAAAGCGGCAGACTGTTTACTGTTTAACGGTTCATAATGCACTTTTGCAACCACGTTACTGCCGTTTGGTGCTTCACACAGCAACACGATCGCCTGACCGCCTTCTTTGGAAACGACCCCTTTGACCGTATACGCCGTACCTTCGGAGCTGGTCAAAACGGTAAGTTTCGCGGCGGCATCTTTAAACTCGTTGATATCCGCAAAATGATTCGCCTGTGCTTTGTTTTCCACGCTGTCGGGGTCTAACATGCCCGCCGCGCGCTGTCTCCATCCTTGGTCCACTTCGGTGGCATCGTTGCCGCCTTGCAGATGGCGCTTACGCCAATCCCCGTCCACTTCGGTGGCGTCGTGACCGCCTTGCAGGTGGCGCTTACGCCAATCCCCATCCACTTCGGTCGGCGTGTGGGTGGTATTTGTATCCTCGGTTACTGCGGTTGCAGGCGCTTCTTCTTCGTTGATTTCGCTTGCAATGGGTTCTTCCGTAATGCTGTCGTATGCCATATTCTTCCTCCTTAATTCAACACAAACGGCGTCGTTTCAGTACGTGCCGCTGTCCCCTCTTTTGCGCAAATACAGATACTGATGTTATCTTCTGCACCCGCGTGCAGCGCTTTATCCATCAGGATGTCCACCATCTCGCGCGGCGAGATGTCTTGTTTCAAAACGTCTTCCAGTTCCGCGTCCGAAACACATTCCCACAACCCGTCCGAGCAAAGCAGATACTTTTCGCCGCTTTGTATCGGTACTTTGCTCACGTAAATGTCCGGAGGCGGACAATCAATGCCTATGCAACGGGTAATAATGTTTCTTCTGGGGCTGGACAACGCTTCTTCTATGGTCAGCTGTCCCATATCCACCAATTCCTGCACAGCGGAATGGTCTTTGGTCATCTTTGCAAGACCCCACGTATCGTAGCGGTAAACACGGCTGTCGCCCGCGTGGAAAAACACCGTACCGTCGTCCAAAAACAGGCACGCGGCAAGGGTGGTGCACATGGCGGCATACTGCGGTGTTTCGGCTTTTTTCTCAAAAACCACCCGCCGACAGTTTTCCAGTACCTGCGCGAGATACGCATTATCTGCCAACGCTTGCGGATCTTCAAAAGACAAAAATTCCAACACGGTTTGCGCCGCAATGCCGCCGCCTGCATAGCCGCCGCAACCGTCACATACCGCCACTAACGCGGGCAACGACAGTTCTCCCGCGGCATCGGACATATCCAGGATATGTCCCGACACCAAAACGCGGTCGTCATTCGTCTCTCTGGGACCTTTTTCAACGCGTGCTGCAAAATCAATTGCCATTTGCGGTCACCTCAAACTTTACAATGCCGTTTTCTTCGTAACAGGACAGTTCCTGCGGCAACGTTTCCCATTCACACAATACTTTGCCGAGCGGATTTAAAAATTCTCTTTCCAACATATTGCCCACACCGCGACCGCCGTTTGCGCGTTCCAACACCGCTTTTTGATGTAAAAAGTCGGTGATACGGTCGGTGTGAATGCGGATATGTTTTTCCGCTAAAATGTTTTCACATATTTTGGCAAGCTTATAATCACAAATGGTTTGTGCGTCCTTGACGTTAATAAACTGGAACACAACGATGTTATCTTCGCCCAAACGGTTTAACAGTTCGGGTCTGCCGATGTTACGGAAATACGCTTTGACCTCTTCGGTCAGCGTTTGCGTTACTTTCTGTCGGAACGCCTCGGTGTCTTCCTTGGTCACATCTTCAATTTCAATGGTTGCCACGCGCCGTCTGTTTTCACTCAAACGGCCTTGCAAACTGTCGTCTTCCTTGGTAAGACCGATGTTACTGGTGAAAATGATGATCGTTTCACCGAAGTACACGATGTTGCCTTGGTTATCGGTCATACGACCGTCTTCTAAAATCTGCAGGAATTTATCCAAAATGGTGGGAGACGCCTTTTCAATCTCGTCAA
>JAZOCQ010000019.1:0-16688 GCA_045596565.1 Acutalibacteraceae bacterium | reverse complement strand
ATCAATTAAAAACGGAAATCACGTTTTCCTTCTTCTATCTCTTTCAAGTTGCGCAAGGCAATCTCCTTGATCTTTGGATTTGGGATGTGTTCAATCTCTTCCTTAATCAGCTTGATACCTTTGGCATAGGTATCTGGCGATGCATAATCCGTTAGGTATTCCTTCAAAGTCATCAAGGCGTTCGGTGCACAACAATTTGCAATTTGTCCCGTCTTGACAAGTGACATGAAGCGGTCGCCGGTACGTCCCAATCGATAGCAAGCCGTACAGAAACTGGGTACATGACCTAAGTCGAGCAACCAGTTCACCACTTCATCCAGGGTACGGGTATCGCTGATGTCGAATTGTGCCGAGTTCTCTTCGGGAATCTCAGGGGTAGCATAGCCTCCTACACTGGTGCGTGAACCGCCACTGATTTGCGAGATGCCCAACTCCAATACCTTCTTGCGGGTAGCTGCCGATTCGCGGGTAGAGATAATCATACCCGTATAAGGAACGGCGATGCGGATAACCGAAACAATCTTACAAAAGATGTCATCCGAAATGGCATCGGGGAAACTTTCCAACGAGATGTCTTCCGCCGGACAGATACGGGGTACGCTGATGGTGTGAGGGCCTACGCCGAAAGCTGCTTCCAAGTGTTCGGCGTGCATCAGCAATCCCGCAAATTCATATTTATACAGTTCCAGTCCAAATAACACGCCCAACCCCACGTCGTCAATGCCGCTCTCCATGGCGCGGTCCATGGCTTCGGTGTGATAGTCGTAGTCGTGTTTCGGACCGGTGGGATGCAGTTTTAAGTAACTTTCCTTGTGATAGGTCTCTTGGAACAGAATGTAGGTGCCGATACCCGCTTCTTTGAGTTTGCGGTAGTTTTCCACCGTGGTAGCGGCAATGTTGACGTTTACGCGGCGGATATCGCCGTTTTTGTGATGCACACTGTAAATGGTTTTGATACATTCGAGAATGTATTCAATCGGGTTGTTGACAGGGTCTTCGCCCGCTTCAATGGCAAGGCGTTTGTGCCCCATATCTTGCAGGGCAATGACTTCCGCTTTCACTTCCTCTTGGGTGAGCTTTTTGCGGGGGATGGTCTTGTTTTTTAAGTGATACGGGCAGTATACGCAACCGTTGACGCAATAGTTAGATAAGTATAACGGCGCAAAAATGACAATACGATTGCCGTAGAACGCCAGTTTGATTTCCTCTGCAATTGCATAGATTTTCTCGGTAATTTGCGGGTCCTCACACGCGAGCAAAACGGACGCTTCGCGGTGGGAAAGTCCCGCGCAAACATAGCCCGTTTCGGTCTTTTTGGGGCGTGCTTTTTCGAGTATTTGTTCAATCAATTTAAGATTGTTTTTATTCGCTTCGGCGTAGGCGAGTGTCTCGCGGATTTCGCCGTCGTGTATAAATTCTTCTGCTTTTAAAGATTTGGGATTGTATTGTACCATAAAATTTCCTCCTAGTAACGCACGTCACCGCGGTCGGTGACCACTTGATAACCAATGGTTTGCATGCGCTGTTCCAGTGCGGCTTTACACTGTGCAGATTCTTCGCCGTCGGTGAGTTTATTGTCATACAGCGCATATTTCTTTCGTACCGACGGGGGAGATAAGTTGGGCATCACCACGTTTGCGCCCGCTAAAATACCTTTTTCTCGTCCGTTTGGGTCAATCGACCCCAGCGCCGTGGTGGCGGGCAGTAACAGATGGGGATGCATCAACCGCAAAATAGACAATAGATAGCAAGTCAGTTCCAACGTGCCTGCTGTTTTATCGTGGAAGGGGGTATCTTTTTGCGGAATGAACGGCCCGATACCGCACATGGCGGGGGCAAATTCCTCCACGAATTTTAAGTCTTGCGCCAAATGTGCGGCGGTCTGGTGCGGCGAACCCACCATAAATCCGCATCCCACTTGATAGCCGAGCGCTTTGAGGTCTTGTAAACACTGCATGCGTGCTGCAAGGGTCATTTCGGCGGGATGCAACAGCCCGTAGTGGTCGGCGTTTGCGGTTTCGTGCCGCAGTAAATACCGGTCAGCCCCCGCCTCTTTGAGTGCCTTGTAGCTTTCAAAAGAACGTTCGCCCAGCGATAATGTTACCGCGCAATCGGGATATCTTTGTTTGATGGTGCGTATACAGTCGCACAAAAATTCATCGGTAAACGCGGGGTCTTCGCCGCCCTGTAACACAAAAGTGCGAAATCCGAGTGCATATCCTTCGTCACAGCAATCGAGAATATCTGCGCGGCTCAGCCGATATCGTACACAGTTTATGTTGCCGCTGCGGATACCGCAGTACAGGCAGTTATTTTGACAAATATTGCTCACTTCAATCAACCCGCGCACAAAAACGGCGTTGCCGTACACCGCCTTTCGCGCTTTTACCGCCAACTGTGCCAATTTTTCGGCGGCTTCTTGGTTGCGGTGGGTGATAAGCGTTTCATATTCCGCTACGGTCAGTCGACGCTCTTTCGCGAGCTTTTCAATGAGTTTTAAAACCGTTTTACGCATGGTTTTGCACACTCGAATAGGCAGTTTTAACGCTGACACCCGTCAGCCCACCGATTTTTCCCGCTAACGCCGAAATGGTATCTGCGGGCGCATCCAGCGCAATGCTGATGATATTTACGTTGCGTTTGGGGTACGGCAACCCCATACGTCCGATAATATATGCACCGTAGGTGTGCAACAATGCGTTGATTTGTTCCACGGCCTCGTTGTTTTCTACGATAATACTCATCACAGCAATTCTTGTATCCATAGTTTACCTCCGTTGCCAGATATTAAAAAACCGCATCCCTTTTCGGATGCGGCAAACACACGCAGGTATCCCTGCTCATATTGTATACTGCGCATCCTTTCACGCAGGAAAAGGGTTTTAAACACCGCTTGCCTTAAATGTCAGGAAGTATATGTAGTATACCATATTCTATTCTGCTTGTAAATAGCAGAAATAAAGGCACTTGACTTTTTCGGCGGTAGGTGTATACTGGTGAACGGATTTGCATGGAAAGAAGATGACTTTTTAGTATGAACATTTTGCTGTCGGTTTCGATTGCGTTGTTGGCGGGATTGCTGATGACGCGTGCGTTTAAACCTTTAAAACTGCCGTCGGTCACGGCGTATTTGATTGCGGGCGTGCTGATTGGACCGTATTGTTTGGGGCGTCTGGGCGTTTCGGGACTTGGGTTGACCTCGATGCACGCCGTGGAATCGCTCGGACTGGTGTCCAAAGTGGCGCTCGGTTTTATCGCGTTTTCCATCGGCAACGAATTTCGCACCGAAGATTTGAAAAAGACGGGCAAACAGGCACTGGTTATCGGCATACTGCAAGCGTTGGTTGCCACCTTGTTGGTGGACGGCGCGTTGGTATTGGTGCATCTGATGATACCGGATACGTTCTCGGTTGCTCAGGCGATTACACTGGGCGCAATTGCGTCTGCTACCGCGCCTGCGGCTACGCTGATGGTGGTGCGCCAGTATAAAGCGAAAGGTCCTCTCACCAAACTGTTGTTACCCATTGTCGCACTGGACGATGCGGTAGGACTCATTGTGTTTGCGGTTTCGTTCGGTATTGCGAAAACGTTGGTCAGTGGACAGGTGGATTTGATTTCTGTTATTCTCAACCCATTGGTGGAGATTGCTTTCTCGTTGGCACTGGGCGCGATAATGGGATATATATTGACCCTTTTAGAAAAAATGTTCAATTCCGGCACCAACCGCCTGAATCTGGTTACCGCGTTCGTGTTTTTGACGGTGGCGTTGTCCATGTTGGAGTTTTCGATTGGTCCAGTACACATGGCACTGTCGCCGTTGCTGGTTTGTATGATGATGGGCACGGTGTTCTGTAACGCCTGCCCCTTGTCTCACGATTTGATGGGTGCATCGGATAAATGGACGTCTCCTTTGCTTGCGTTGTTTTTCGTTATCAGCGGTGCGGAATTAGAACTGAGTGTATTCGGCAACTTGGCAATTGTGGTCATTGGTGTGGTGTATATTCTGTTCCGTTCAATTGGTAAATATCTGGGTGCGCTTTCCAGTGCGAAACTGACCAATTGCGCTCCGCAAATCTGTAGATATCTCGGTATCACGCTGTTACCGCAGGCGGGTGTGGCGCTGGGTATGTGTGCAACCGCTATGCAACTGGGGAGTGAGGGCGTGCTCATTCGCAATATTACGCTGTTTGCCGTATTGTTCTATGAATTGTTTGGCCCGATGTTCACCCGTATGGCGTTGCAAGCGGCGGGCGAAATTCATCCGATGCCCGACGAAGTCAAAAACCGCCGACACCATAAACTCCAAGCCGTAAAAGAGCGGGAAGAATGAGGAACGCGGTATGTTTATAAACAAAACGGTTGATGTTTTGCATAACGTTTGCGGTAAAAATATTGCGCGGCTCCGCTTGCAAATGGGGATATCTCAAAGAGTTCTCGCGGATAAGATGTAATTGGTGGGGTTGGATATTGATAAAAACGTCATTCAGCGCATTGAGTGCGGTAAACGGTTTGTCACCGATATTGAAATCGTGGCTTTTGCGAAAGTGTTTGATGTGACTTTCGAGGAATTGTTGGAAGCGCTTTAAAAATTAAGAAAAGACCTTGCCGTGTGCAAGGTCTTTTTTCTTTCATAAAAACAAGTATTGTGCGAGTAGGGTGAGGGCGGCGCCCAGTAGGGCGGAGGCGGTGGCTAACAAAACGCGCGACCACATATACCGCCGTCGCGCGTGGCGGATATGCCCGCAAGTAGCGGCGTTTTGCAATAAATCTCTCGCCGCGCCTTGTACGGCGGTGCTGTCCACACTATCAATATTGCTGTGTACCACCAGTAAAGCACGCTCAAAATACGGACTGCCCGTATCCGAAATCTCAATCATTCGACGGTTGACTCCTTTAATCACAAACACCCACTCCTTTCGCTTCATAGTATGGATTTTTGCGGTGGTTTTATTCAAAATATTACTCTTTGTAAAGTTTAAAACGGCAAAAAATGTGGAAAACTTTGTGGAAAGTGTGAAAAAATCGCGTAAAACAAGGACTTTTCAACACGGTAAAGTATTTTTTTATCCTATTTTGTCGAAAAAAATGTTACAAAGAGTCATATCACCTTGCCATTCCGACGGATTAGGGCGCGATATAGCAAAAAATATCCGTATTTATCGGTAAATCTCTTGAAATGCTATGGTTTTTTGTATATAATAGTGGTATGTATGCAATCGAAAGGAAGAAATGTCATGGCGGATAACAAAAAAATGGTGGAAGCCATCACCTCGATGGACGAGGATTTTGCGAAATGGTACACCGATATTGTGAAAAAAGCAGAATTGATTGAATATACCAGTGTCAAAGGCTGTATGGTCATTCGTCCCTACGGCTATGCTATCTGGGAGAACATACAACGCATTCTGGACGGGATGTTCAAGGCGACGGGGCATGAAAATGTTTGTATGCCGATGTTCATTCCCGAAAGTCTGTTACAAAAAGAAAAAGACCACGTGGAAGGCTTTGCGCCGGAGGTCGCCTGGGTGACCCACGGTGGCTCGGAAGAATTGGAAGAACGCCTTTGCGTGCGTCCTACCTCTGAAACGCTGTTTTGTGAGCACTATGCCAACGTGGTGCAGTCTTACCGTGACCTGCCCAAACTGTATAACCAGTGGGTGAGCGTTGTGCGTTGGGAGAAAACCACCCGTCCGTTCCTGCGTTCCCGCGAATTTTTGTGGCAGGAAGGCCACACTATCCACGCAACCGCAAAGGAAGCGGTGGAAGAGACCGAGCGTATGCTCAACGTGTACGCGGATTTCTGCCGTGATGCGCTTGCGATGCCGGTGGTGCGCGGTAAAAAAACCGAGAGCGATAAATTCGCGGGCGCGGTTGCGACCTATGCCATTGAAGCGTTGATGCACGACGGCAAAGCGTTGCAAGCGGGTACGTCCCACTATTTCGGTGACGGTTTTGCCAAAGCGTTTGACATCCAGTTCGCCGACAAGGAAAACAAAAAATCCTATCCGCATCAAACCTCTTGGGGTGTCACTACCCGCTTGATTGGTGCGATTATCATGACCCATGGCGATGATAACGGTTTGGTACTGCCGCCGCCCGTCGCGCCCATTCAGTTGGCGATTGTGCCGATTGCACAACACAAAGCGGGTGTGCTGGATGCCGCCGCTAAACTGCGTGACCGTTTACAATCGGTGGTGCGTGTGAAACTGGACGATTCCGACCAATCTGCGGGTTGGAAGTTTGCGGAATATGAAATGAAAGGCGTGCCGCTCCGTTTGGAAATCGGCCCGCGCGACATTGAAAATAACTGCTGTGTGCTGGTGCGCCGCGACAACCGTGAGAAAATCACCGTGTCGTTAGATGAACTGGAAACCAAGGTGCCGCAGGTTTTGGCAGAGGTGCATGAAGCGCTGTATCAGAAAGCGCTCACCAATATGGAAAACCGCAGTTATGCCTGTAAAACGTTGGGAGAAATTTCCGATACCCTTGCCGAGAACGGTGATGGCTTTATCAAGGCTATGTGGTGCGGCGAAGAGGCGTGCGAAGATGCCGTCAAAGAGAAAACCGGTGTCGGTTCGCGTTGCATCCCCTTTGCGCAAGAACATATTGCCGACACCTGTGTGTGTTGCGGCAAACCCGCCAAACATATGGTGTTGTGGGGCAAAGCGTACTAAACAAATCGTAGAACGATTTGTTTAGTACAGGGTTTTCCTTGCGCGTCTAAACAACGCGCATTTCGCTAACGCGAAAACCGGAAAATCCCCCCAAAATAAAATTATATTGCAATTCTTAGTACAGGGCTTTTCTTGCACATTTAGACAATGCGCAAGAAAAGCTCCTGAAACAAAATGGTTTTTGAGCACAGTCAACAGAAAGGAATTTAGTTATGAACCAATTGGATAGACCGGTAGCGGGCGATTTGGTCGCTACCATGCATACCACCATGGGTGATATTTCCATTCGCTTTTTCCCCGACCACGCACCTAAAACGGTGGAAAATTTTACGACCCACGCCAAAAACGGTTATTATGACGGACTTAAATTTCACCGCGTTATCAACGATTTTATGATTCAAGGCGGTGACCCGCAAGGTACGGGTTGCGGCGGCGAAAGTATTTGGGGAGTGCCGTTTAAAGACGAATTCCACCCCGACTTGCATAATCTGCGCGGTGCGCTGTGTATGGCAAATGCGGGCCCCAATACCAACGGCAGTCAATTCTTTATCGTGCAAGCGAAAACGGTGGCTCCTCAATTGCTCGCACAAATGAAACAAATCCCCGACAGTTATCCTGAAACTTGCGTAGAAAACTACGCCGCGGTGGGCGGCACACCCCATCTGGATTACCGCCACAGCGTATTCGGCCAGGTATATGACGGTATGGGCGTGGTAGACGCCATTGCGGCGGTTGCTACCAATGGCGCGGATGCACCGCTTAAAGATGTGAAAATTATATCCATTGATGTCCAATCTATGTGATAAGGAGAATAGTATATGAAAACATTTACAAAACTGCTTTGTTTGACTCTGGTAGGCGTGCTTATGCTGTGTGTGTTGACCGCTTGCGGCGGCAACGGTGTGAAAACCGTGTACGAAAATGAAACGTACGGTTTCCAATTGAATGCACCCAACGAGGGGGACACCATTGCGATTATGCACACCGACAAAGGTGACATTTATCTGCGCTTTTTCCCTGAGGCTGCACCTAAAGCAGTGGAGAATTTCCTCACCCACGCTTCGCAGAAGTATTACGACGGTTTGACCTTCCATCGTGTCGTGAAGGAATTTATGATTCAGGGCGGCGACCCTAAGGGTAACGGCACGGGCGGCGAGAGCATTTACACCGATAACGTGCATAAGACGTTTGAAGACGAATTTGACGCCAAACTGCTCAACCTGCGCGGTGCGCTGGCGATGGCAAACAGCGGTGAAGATTCCAACGGCAGTCAGTTTTTTATCAATCAGGCTTCTGCGGAAAGCTTCGGCAAACGCGAATCGTACACTGAAGAAAACATCGACCAGATGTATAAAACCGCTTACGACCAATATGTAACGTATTACGGCGAATCCTTCACCAGCATATATAAGAGCTGGGAAGCTTTCAAAGAAGCAAGCCACCAGGAGACCTATGTCTACGATTGGGTGCCGGACGAGGTTTGGACGCTGTACGAACAAAACGGCGGCAACATTTCGCTGGATGGTGCGTGGCGTAAAATGGGCGGGCACACCGTATTCGGTCAGGTATTTAAAGGTATGAGTGTGGTAGACGCCATTGCCAATGTGGAAGTAGATGACCAAGATGCGCCGGTAGCAGACGTGGTTATCAACTCCATTGAAGTGACTACGTATAAAGCCGAAATGGGCACGGACGCCTCTGCGGCAGAATAATTTTTTGAGCGATACCGTATATTGAAAGGGGAGGCGCGTGCATGGAAATGCAGATAAACGGCTTGCGTGTGCAGTATCTCGACACCGGCGGCGATAAACCGGCGCTGTTATTCTTGCACGGTTGGGCGGCGCCTGTTTCTGAGGGCGCATACAAGTTGCTGTGTGACCACCTCTCTGAAAATTTCCGCGTGATTGCGCCCGACCTGCCCGGTTTTGGCGGCAGTGAACAACCGCAAACGCCGTGGTGTGTGGACGATTACGTGGAGTTTTGCGTCGCGTTTGCAAACGCATTGGAACTCAAAGACATGGTGCTGATGTGCCATTCCTACGGCGGGCGTATCAGTATTAAACTGCTATCCCAATCGCCGTGTCCACTCTCGGTAAAAAGAGCGGTATTTATCGACGCCGCGGGCATTCGTCCCAAACGCGGTGTTGGGTATTATACAAAAGTGTATAGTTATAAATGTATGAAAAAATTGGCGAACATACCGCCGATTGCGAAATGCTGTCCCGCTTTGGTTGAGCGGGTCAAAAACCGCGCGGGCTCGGCGGACTACCGTCGTGCAAGCGAGATTATGCGTGCTACTATGGTGCGCAGTGTCAACGAAGATTTGACCCACCTGCTTCCCAAAATCACGGTGTCCACGTTGCTCATCTGGGGTGAATGTGACACCGCCACCCCGCTTAGCGACGGCAAGTTAATGGAAAAGTTAATCCCCGACGCGGGGTTGGTGACCTTGCGCGGCGCGGGACATTTTTCCTTTGCACAAGGCTGGGGACAGTGTGCGCGGGTGCTGGACAGTTTTTTACTGTAAATTCTGAATGTAACGGAGAAACGCGATGGAACTGATTTTGAAAGTGGTGATGTTTGCGGCCGCCGCCTTTAACTTTGCCGTGCAGGCGGTGTATTTCACCCACATGTTACAACTCAATTCCTACCGTCCCGAACGGTACAAAAAATGGTGCAAAGACCACGACGAACAGTTGGTGAATTTGCGCCACGTGTTGCCGTTTTTGTGTATCCCCGCCATGTGGTTGCACGGCAAGGTGGATATACGTATTTTCTATGCAGTAGCGGCGGCGGTTTTACTGCTCACCGCACTGCTCAATTTCCCTAAAAAAGCAAAAAAACCTCTGGTGTTCACCCCGCGCGTATGGCGTTTGTTCGGTTGCCAAGCCATTTTGCTTGCGCTGTTACTCACACTGTGCGCGTGTGTCACGCCGTTGCGTGCGGTGGGACTTTTGGGGTTGTTTTCGGTGATTATCTGGCTGTGGACGTGGGTTGCGGCATATATCACTTTGCCGCTCGAAAACCATTTCGCCCGCGGCTTTGTGAAAGATGCCGCGCGCATTCTCGCGTCCCATCAAAACCTCACCGTTATCGGTATTACCGGCAGTTACGGCAAAACCAGCGTCAAAAACTTTTTGCATGCGCTGTTGTCGGTAAAATACAACACACTGATGACCCCCGGCAGTTACAACACCACCATGGGCGTGGTGCGTACCATCCGTGAACAACTGCAACCCTCTCACGAGATTTTTTTGGCGGAGATGGGCGCAAAACAGGTGGGGGATATCAAAGAGATTTGTGACCTCGTACATCCGCGGTACGGCATCATTTCCTCTATCGGTGAACAACATCTGGAAACGTTTAAAACGGTGGACACTGTCATTGCCACCAAATTCGAACTGGCGGATGCTATCGGCGAGGACGGCTTTATATTTTTGAACACCGATAACGTCTTTATTCGTGAGCGGGCGGTGCAAGCGCCGAAAATTACCTACGGCGCGGCGGCAGACAGCGATGCTGACTACCGCGCGAGCGATATTGCGGTGGATACGGCGGGGTGCAGTTTCACTTTCACTGCCCCGAACGGCGAAAGTGCGCGATATACCACCAAATTGCTTGGTGCACATAACATTCAAAATCTGGCAGGTTGTCTGGCTGTGGCGCATACATTGGGCATTTCGCTTGAAAGTATGGTGTACGCGGTGCGGTTGTTAAAACCGGTGGAACACCGTTTACAACTGTTGCCTAACGGCTTTATCGACGACGCATACAATTCCAATCCCGCGGGTTTTAAAAGTGCCCTTGACACGTTGTCGTTGTTCGACGCGCGGCGGGTGTTGGTGACACCCGGCATGGTGGAACTCGGCGACCGTCAGGATGCGCTCAATCGTGAATTGGGTGCGTATGCCGCCGATAAATGCGATATTGCCGTGTTGGTGGGCGAGCGGCAAGCCCCGCCGCTCAAAGAGGGGTTGCTTTCCGCAGGGTTCAAAGAGGAAAATTTGTATGTGGCAAAAACCTTGCAGGATGGGTTACAGTACGTAGCTGCCCTATCTAAAACCGACAAACAAATCGTGTTACTGGAAAACGATTTACCGGATAATTTTTAAAGGAGTTTAGCAGCATGAAAACAAAAGTAGCGGTATTGTTCGGCGGACACAGCGTGGAACACGAAGTGTCCATTATATCGGGTTTGCAGGCGTTTGCCGCTTTGAACCGTGAAAAATACGACGTGTTGCCGATTTACATCTCCAAAGACAACCGTTTTTACACCGGTAAAAAGTTGGGCGATGTAGCGATATATAAAGATATGAACGCCTGTATGAAAGCCGCGACACAGGTGGTGCTGGTCAAAGGCGAAAAAGGCGTGGACGTGGTACGGTATCCCGCGCCGAAATTTGGCAGAGCAGTGATAGGCTCGTTTGAGGTGGCTATTCCCGTGGTGCACGGCACCAACGTCGAAGACGGTACGTTGATGGGATTGCTTGAAATGCTGGACGTACCGTATGCCGCGTGTGACGTCACTTCGTCTGCGGCGGGTATGGATAAATATTTGATGAAAGCGGTGTTGGCAGACGCGGGTATTCCCGTTTTGCCCGCCAAGAAATATAACGCAAAAGCGTATGCCGCCGATGCCCAAGCGGTGCTCCAAGAAATCGAAAGCACGTTTGGGTACCCTGTGATTGTCAAGCCTGTCAACCTCGGCTCGTCGGTGGGTATTGCCAAAGCCAAAGACAGAGAAAGTCTTGTGAAAGCCATGGACGATGCGATTGGGTTTGCCGACCGCGTACTGGTCGAGCGCGCCGTGGAAAATCTGCGCGAAATCAACTGTGCAGTGCTGGGTGATGCAGACGATGCGATAGCCTCGGTGTGTGAAGAACCGCTGGGCGCAGGGGATATCTTGTCGTTCGGTGATAAATATCTGAGCGGTGAGGGCAGTAAAAACGGCTCAAAATCCGCGGGTATGACGTCCTTAAAACGCCGTTGCCCCGCTGAACTTCCCGACGGTATGACCGAGCAGGTGCAAGCACTCGCGGTACAGACGTTTAAAGCGCTCGGTTGCGCGGGCGTTTCGCGCGTGGATTTCTTAAACGACAAAGAAACCGGCGAAGTATGGGTCAACGAAATCAACACCATTCCCGGTTCACTGTCTTTCTATTTGTGGGAAGCGGCGGGCGTGCCGTTTGAACAGTTGATGGACCGTTTGGTTGCCATCGCGTTTAAGCGTCAGCGTGACCGCGCGGCGCTCACTTTCTCGTATGAAAGCAATATTTTGGCTGGTTTCGGCGGTGTCAAAGGCGCCAAAGGCGGTAAAGCATAAGAAAATAAATAAAAGCGGCTGATTATCCGAGATAATCAGCCGCTTTTTATATTAGGCATTATACATTGAAACGGAACAATACCACGTCGCCGTCTTTCATTACGTATTCTTTGCCTTCCGACCGCACAAGCCCCTTTTCTTTTGCGGCGGTCATGGAACCGCACGCGACAAGGTCGGTATACGCCACCACTTCCGCACGGATAAAGCCACGTTCGAAGTCGGTGTGGATTTTACCCGCCGCTTGCGGTGCGCGGGTGCCGTCGGTGATTGTCCAAGCACGCACCTCGGTGGGACCCGCGGTGAGATAGGAAATCAGGCCCAAAAGGCTGTAACTTTTTTGGATTAAGCGGTCGAGTCCCGAATGTGTCAGTCCCAATTCCTCTAAAAACATGGCTTTTTCTTCTTCGTCCATATCCGCAATATCCGCTTCCATTTGTGCGCAAATCGGCAACACCTCGGCGCCCTCTTGTGCTGCGGCGGCGGCTACCTTTTGATAGTTCTCGTTACCGGTGGGGTCGCCGCCCGCAAAATCGTTTTCGGACAGGTTGGCGGCATAGATGATTTTTTTAGCGGTGAGCAGGGTAAGCGTTTGCAAAAACGCCTCTTCTTCGGGGGTGCACTCTACCACGCGCGCGGGTTTGCCCGCTTCCAGTGTTTCTAAAACGCGTTTGAGAAAATCCACTTCCGCCTGCAAAGATTTGTCGCCTTTGAGCATTTTGGTGGTGCGTTCCAGACGGCGTTCCACCATTTCCATATCGGCGAAAATGAGTTCTAAATTGATGGTTTCCATATCCCGCAAGGCATCAATACTGCCGTCTACGTGGATGATGTCGTCGTTATCAAAGCAACGCACCACGTGCACAATCGCATCCACTTCGCGGATATTCGCAAGGAACTTGTTGCCCAGTCCCTCGCCTTTGCTCGCACCTTTCACCAGACCCGCAATATCCACGAATTCGATAACAGCGGGGGTGACTTTGGCGGGGTTATACATTTTAGTGAGCACGTCCAACCGTTCATCCGGCACCGACACCACACCGACGTTGGGGTCGATGGTGCAGAACGGATAATTGGCGCTTTGCGCTCCCGCATTGGTGCTGGCGTTAAAGAGGGTGGATTTACCAGCATTGGGCAATCCGACAATACCTAATTTCATATATATACAGTCTCCTTTGATATGTCTTCAAAGCATAATTTTTCACATTATAGCACACCCTGCGCGCTACTACAAGGTTTTCTTTAAAATAAAAAACAAATCCGTGTGTTTGACGTATATGAAATTCGATTTTTACTATTTTCAAGAAGTGTGGGCTTTTGGTGGTATGTTGTGGAAATCACCCAAAAATCCATTGGATTTTTGGGAGTTTGACGAACGAAAAAAAGGTTGTTTTTTATAAAAATGGTGTATAATGGCAATGAATAAAATTTCCTGCCCGACCGTTATAAATTCAACTGCTTGAACAGGAGTACACGTATGTTTCAGATAAAATGGCTGTTAAAGCACATGAGCAAGAAACACCTGTGGCTGGTGGGTGTGGGTCTGTTTATTAGTGTGATAACCAGCGTAATGCAACTGATTGACCCGTGGTTGACGTCCCGCTTGTACGACGACGTCATTATGACAGGCAACCCCGCACCGCTTATACCGATTTTGACGGCAATGCTGTTGGTGACGGTGGTGCGTGTCGGTGCGCGCCATGGCATGATTGTGATGTTGGAAGAATCCTCGCAGAATATGCTCGTAAATTTGCGTCGAGAGATGTTCCGCCGCTTACAGTACCAGGATATCCGTTACTTTGACACCCATCGCACGGGTGACCTTATCACCCGTATGCAGGGTGATCTTAACTATTGCCGTCACGTGATGGCGTATACGATTTTTCAGATTACCGACAGCCTTACCTTGTTGCTGGCGGCGTTTGTGCTGTTCTTTTGTTATAGTCCGAAATTAACTTGGATGCTGCTCGCGGTCATTCCGTTGACGATGGTATTGATTACCTTGTATCGCAAACGCGTACGGGACAACTTCCGCATTATGCGCGAGAGAATGGCGGATATGAATACCGCCGCGCAGGAAAACATAGCGGGCAACCGCGTTGTCAAAGCGTTCGTGCGTGAAGATTACGAACGTGAGCGTTTCGGCAAGCGGAATGAAGCGTTCCGCGAGATACATCTTACCATTAACAAAGCGTGGTTACGGGTATTGCCGTTGATGGAGTCGTTGGTGGTACTGATGACCCTTATCATTGTTTTTGTGGGCGGTTACTTTATTATGGAGGGTGAGCTGACGGCAGGTCAATTGGCTATGTTCACCACTCTGTCTTTTGCACTCACCATGCCGATACGCAGTGTGGGCACACACATGAACGATTTACAACGGTTCTCTGCTTCCGCGCAGAAGGTGATGGAGATATATTACGCGGAAAAGACGATTACCGATAAGGACAGTGCGGTGTCCCATCTGACCATGCGCGGCGACATCCGCTTTGAAAAGGTTGCTTTTGCATACAAAGATAAACCCGTATTGCAGGATATTTCATTTCATATCCCCGCGGGCGGCACACTTGCCATAATGGGTCCGACGGGATGCGGAAAAACAACGCTTGTCAATCTGATTGCGCGTTTATACGATGTCAAAGAGGGCGTCGTATCGGTGGATGGGTGTGACGTTCGTGATTGGAAGTTGCAGGAACTGCGTTCACATATCGGTACCGCGACCCAAGAAGTGTTTTTGTTTTCCGATTCGATTGAAAACAATATTGCCTTTGGCAATATGGATATGAGCGAAGAGGAGGCAGCTGATTTTGCCCGTCGTGCCGCTGTATTAGAGTTTGCAAAAAAGATGCCCGAAGGACTGAAAACGGTGGTAGGCGAACGCGGTGTCGGACTTTCGGGCGGTCAGCGACAGCGTATCGCTCTGGCGCGCGCCTTGGCGGTGCGCCCGTCGATTTTGATACTGGATGATACCACATCCGCTCTTGACATGGAGACCGAGCGGTATATCCAAGAACAGTTAAAAGAATTGCCCTTTACTTGCACCAAGGTGATTGTTGCAGGCCGTATTTCCTCGGTAAAGGATGCGGATATTATTTTGGTGTTGCAGGACGGCAGGATAGCCGAAATGGGCACCCATAAGCAATTGCTTCGAAACAAGGGTTATTATTACCAAACGTATGCGTTACAGAACGGCTTGGAAACGGGAGGTGAGCGTGCATGAAACGCAATCATTTTTCCCAGGACGAAGCGCTGGAAACCCCATTTAACTTTTCACATTTAAAACGCGCTTTACGGTATGTAAAGCGTAATCGCGTGTTAATGTCAGTATCCCTCGTTCTGTCCGCCGTGGCGGCTGTTATGGGATTGTTTGGTCCGAAAATCACGCAAAAGGTTTTAGATGAGGTGGTACCGCAAAAAAATGTCAAGGGATTGGTATTGTTAGCGGTAGCGTTTTTTGCTGTTAATATTTTCAGTACCGTGCTGGCGGTTATACGCTCTCGTATGATGACGCACGCCAGTCAGAATATCATTTTTGACATTCGCAAGGATTTGTTTTCCCACCTTCAAAAGCTTCCGTTTTCGTATTATGATAGCCGACCCGCCGGTAAAATTCTCGTCCGTGTTGTCAACTACGTGGATGAGGTATCGTCGATGTTATCCAATGGTATCGTCAATATGATTATCGACTTGTTCAACATCGTGTTTATCACCGTATTCATGTTTCGCACCCATGCACGGTTAGCGGCGGTGTCTATGGTTGCTTTGCCGTTGTTCGTACTGCTGATTTTTATTTTGCGTCCGATTCAGCGGCGTCGTATGCAGATAGCGTCCAATAAGAATTCCAACTACAACGCGTTTTTAGCCGAAAATATAGAAGGCATCCGCGTGAGCCAACTGTTTGTGCATCAGGAAGATGCAATAAAAACGCAGGAAGGGTTATTAGATGCGTGTTACGAGTCTTGGATGAAGCAGATTTATATCAATACCACCGTCACCACGTCCTCGCAGATTGTTCACCAACTGGCATTTACGGTGCTGTATATTGCAGGCGTGTATCTGACGGGCGGTGCCATGGTTTCTTTCGGCGTTTTGCTTGCAATGGGGCAGTATGTGGGCAGATTTTGGCAACCGGTGAATAATCTTGCCGCTGTTTACAATCAGTTTTTGAATGGCATGGCGTATTTGGAACGCATTTTCCAAACTATGGATGAGCCGGTGTCGGTGGACGATGCTCCCGACGCGGTACAACTGCCGAAAATCCGCGGAGACGTGACTTTTAAGGATGTGACCTTCGGATATGAAGAGAACATACCGGTTTTAGAGCATCTGAGTTTTGATATCAAAGCGGGGGAAAGTATTGCGCTTGTGGGTGAAACAGGCGCAGGAAAAACCACCATTGTCAATCTTATCAGCCGTTTTTATAACGTTAATGACGGGCAAATTTTGTTGGACGGAGAATATGATATCGCCAAGGTGACCCTGCGCTCGTTGCGTGAACGACAGGGCATTATGATGCAGGAAAGCTTTATTTTCAGCGGCACCATTATGGATAATATCCGTTACGGCAAATTGGATGCCACCGATCAGGAGTGCATCCATGCTGCAAAACTGGCCAATGCTCATGACTTTATCACCCGCTTGCCTCAGGGCTATGACACCATGCTGACAGGTAACGGTGCAAACCTTTCTCAGGG
>JAZOCQ010000018.1:0-4569 GCA_045596565.1 Acutalibacteraceae bacterium | reverse complement strand
CCATATACGAATACGCCGCCACCGCGATTTGTCCCGCATACGCCGACTCCAGTTTGTTGGCTACCACGATAGCGGTGGGGCCGTCTGCCGCGCCGATAATGGCAATGGATGCGGCGTCGTTGATGTCGGGGAAGAACATAGACGCCATACACAGCGTGAAGAAAATACCAAACTGCGCCGCCGCACCGAAAATCATCAGTTTCGGGTTGGTGAGCACCGGCCCGAAGTCAATCATCGCACCGATACCGATAAACAAAATCAGCGGGAACAGTTCGTTGGCAATGCCCGCGTCAAACAGCACGCTCAAAGCGCCCGTTTCTTCGCCTTGCGTCACCGCACCTGAAAACGGCAGGTTGACAAGAATGGTGCCAAAGCCGATAGGCAACAACAAGGTCGGTTCCATTTCCTTTTTGATGGCAAGGAAAATGAGGATACCGCCAATTGCCCACATCAGCAGATGTTGCCACTGAATGTGCAATAGGTTTTCATACAAAATTTCCATACGTTTCTCCTTTTAACGGCAAGAAAAATTACAGGTTTTTATCTTTTAAAGCACGCTGGGCTTCCCGTTGCATATCACGGCGGGCGGCATCTTCCCGCTTATCGTACAGTTTTTTGCCGCGGCAAAGTCCCACTTGCACTTTCACCCGCGAGCCTTTGAAATAGACCGACAGCGGAATTAACGTCAGCCCTTGCTGTTTGGTTAACCCAAACAAACGCATAATTTCACGTTTATGCAACAACAGTCGGCGCACGCGTTTGGGGTCCCGGTTGAAGATATTACCCTGTTCATAGGGGCTGATGTGCATGCCGTTGACGAACATTTCGCCTTCCACGACACTGCACCACGCATCCTTCAAATTGACACCGCCGCCGCGTAACGCTTTCACCTCGG
This sequence comes from Acutalibacteraceae bacterium, assembly GCA_045596565.1. Classification (GTDB taxonomy): domain Bacteria; phylum Bacillota; class Clostridia; order Oscillospirales; family Acutalibacteraceae; genus URNF01. The sequence continues at coordinate 3,674 of JAZOCQ010000018.1, read as the reverse complement.
TGCCCACCAATTCGATGCCGGCCTCTAAGCTTTCTTCCACGAAATATTCGTGGTAGGCTTTTTTGTTGGTAGCAATCGTTTTGGTATTTTCTTTGCCTGCCACGCCGACACCTCCTTTGATACTGTATTTATTAAAGTTCGTTTCTGCCCTCAAGCGAACGGCGCAAGGTCACCTCATCCGCATATTCCAAATCGCCGCCGACCGGAATACCGTACGCCAAACGTGTGATTTTGATAGGGAACGCTTTTAACAACCGCGCGAGATACATCGCGGTTGCTTCGCCCTCCACCGTGGGATTGGTCGCCATAATTACCTCGGTGATGTTCTCGTCGGTGAGACGCACCAACAATTCCTTAATCCGAATGTCCTCGGGGCCTACGCCGTCCATCGGCGAAATGGTGCCGTGCAGAACGTGATACAACCCCGCATATTCGCGGGTGCGTTCAAACGCCGCCGCGTCCCGCGCGTCTTCCACCACGCATATCACCGAACGGTCTCTGCCGGCGGATGCACAAACAGGGCACACGTCCTTATCGGTGAGATTACAGCACACACTGCACTCATGTATTTTTTCTCTCGCATCCCGAATGGCATCCACAAACGCGTCTGCTTTTTCGGGGGTGGTATGTAATAAATAGAATGCCAATCTGCCGGCGGATTTATGCCCGATACCGGGCAAGGTTTCGAGTTGCTCCACCAGCCGTTCTAATGGCGCTACACCGTATTCCATACTTTCTCCTTACAGACCGGGAATATTAAGACCGCCGGTCACCTGCGACATACGCTGTTCGGCATCCGCGGCGGCTTTGCGCACCGCTTCATTGACAGCCGCTTTTACCAAATCCGCCAGCATTTCGGCATCGTCGGGGTCAATAACGTCTTTGTCAATTACAAGGTCGGTCAACTCATGTTTACCGTTGACCGATGCGCTCACCGCACCGCCACCTGCGGTGGCAGTGTAGACGGTTTGTTCCAATTCCTGTTGCAGTGCTGCGGCATCCTCCTGCATTTTCTGTGCCTGGCGCAACATCGCTTGCATATTGCCCGGACCGCCGCCCATACCTTGCGGTAATCTTGCTTTCATATTATCTATTCTCCTCTTCAATGTTCAGCCCGCGTTCACGGCTCTGTTGCAAAAATGCGGCGAGCGGGTCTGCGGGCATCTCTTCCACTGTTTTAGCAGTTTTGCGGATACCGATACGCATGGTACGTCCCGTCACCTCGCGGATAGCATTCACCAAAATCTGCTTGTTCCCGTCGCGGGTGATGAGCGATTTAAACATTTCATTATCGGTGCAAACAAACACAATATCATCCCGCACCAAAGCAGTCGTGCCTGTCAGCACCCCCTGCAACGGTGCACACAGCACCCCTAATTTTCCCACGACCTCTCCCCACTGTGAGAAAGCGGTTTCTTCACCGCTTTGCACGGGCGCGGGCGGCGCCGCGGAGACTTCGGGTGCGGGTTTTTGCGCGGGAGTTTCAGGTGCGGGGGGTACTTCGGGAGTCTTTTCCGCAACGGACGGTGTGGTGCGTGCTTTTTTCTGCGGTGCCGCTATCGGTGCACCGCCCGCCAACGCGGATTCCAACGCCGCAACACGGCGAGACAGCGCTTTTGCATCGCCGTCCAGTTCGGGACGACATAATTTTAAAATTGCCATTTCCATTTCCACGCGACGGGAAACACCGCCACGCAAACGGTCAAGGGTGGTTTGCAATACGGAAAGACAATGTAACACCGTCGCGGGGGACAGCGCTTTTGCCGCCGCACGCAGTTGTTCCCATTCGGCAGCAGACGCTACTATCAATTCGTCAGGTGTTTTGACCGTTTGGATAATCATCACGTTACGATAGTATTCCACCCATTCGGCGCACAGCCGTTCCATATCTTTCGAGCCGCGGTAAAGAGTGTCAAGTATCGCCAATGCGGCGGCGGTATCACCGCTCGTTACGGCCTCTGATAACTCATATAAATAGGTCGTACCCGCCATACCGGTAGAGGCGGCGACCACCTCGGCGGTGATGTCGCTGCTGCGGGACACGCACTGGTCAAGAAGCGACAGTGCATCGCGCATCGCACCGTCCGCCAAACGCGCCAGCAACAGCGCGGCATCGTCGGTCACCGTAAAGCCTTCCGCTTTGGCAATCTGCCCTATGCGCGCGGCAATATCCGCGGGGGAAATACGCCCAAAATCAAACCGTTGGCAACGAGACAAAATGGTGGCGGGTAATTTATGCACCTCAGTGGTGGCGAGGATGAAAATCACGTGTGCGGGAGGTTCTTCCAGCGTTTTGAGCAACGCATTGAACGCGCCCGCAGACAGCATGTGTACTTCGTCGATGATATACACGCGATAAGTAGCGGCGGCGGGACTGAAATTAACCTCTTCCCGCAGTTCACGGATAGAATCCACGCCGTTATTGGAAGCGGCGTCGATTTCGGTGATATCCAGAATGGTGCCGTCATCAATACCACGGCAAATTTCACATTCGTTACACGGGTCACCGTTTTGGGGGTTTTGACAGTTAACCGCTTTGGCGAGAATTTTCGCGCAAGTGGTCTTACCGGTGCCGCGGCATCCCGTAAACAGATACGCGTGCGCCAGTCGGTTGTGCTTGATTTCATTGCGCAGAGCGGTGGTCACCGTCTCCTGCCCGCTGACGTCCGAAAACGTCTGCGGTCGAAACTTGCGATACAATACCTGATACATACCTATCACCCCTTACAAAAATACAGCCGCATACACTCAGGCATACGGACGGACAGGCGGACTGCGGCGCACGGCAAACCGCTGCTTAATGCTGCTCGGTTCCCCGCCTGACATGGTTCACAGCGTGCCGTCACGCAGGACCCATCCGTCCGTATGCCTGAAAGCATGCGGTTCTATTCTATGATTATATAAAATGGTGCGCCTATTGTCAAGGCATACGCTGTCGAAAAATCAAAAGCCTCCACCCGATTATATCGGGTAGAGGCATTGCAATTACGCGTTAGCTTTTTTAGCGAGGGCGGACTTTTTCCGTGCAGCAGTATTCTTGTGCAGGAGACCCTTCGCAGCAGCCTGGTCAATCTTCTTGATAGCGGCTTTCACAGCAGCTTCTTTGTTCTCGCCGGTTTCGATAGCAACATTCGCATGCTTAATCTCGGTTTTCAGAGCAGAACGAGCAGCCTTGTTCTTCTCGGTTTTGGCAGCGATGACTTTCACGCGCTTCTTAGCGGATTTAACATTGGGCATGGTCACACCTCCTAATCTGATGTTCTAAATCACGCACTAGTCATATTAACACCCTTTTCAAAAAAAAGCAACTGTTTTTTTCAGAATATTGAGATTTTTTTTGCAAATACTGGTGAAAACAGGAAAAAAGGTGGGGAAATCATGGCATTTCGTACCGATTTAACCTTGGAAATCGCCGAAAACGCAGAAAAACTATGTGAGCGGGATTGCATGGTACAGCAGTATACCCAAAACGGCGTGTGTGTCACGGCGCACACCCTGCACACCGCACACGCCGCGCAAGTATACGGCAAACCGCGCGGCAAATACGTCACGCTGGAACTGCCTCCCCTTTCGGACGACGAAAAACTGCTCACCGAAGGTGCTGCAGTGCTCGCCGAGCAGTTGGCGCTGATGCTGCCCGAAAAAGGCACCGTGTTGGTAGTGAAGTCGGAGGC
>JAZOCQ010000017.1:0-10232 GCA_045596565.1 Acutalibacteraceae bacterium | reverse complement strand
CGAATCCCTAACTCTCCGCCAAAAGAAAAACAGCAGGCTGATAGGCCTGCTGTTTTTGCTTTTTATTGCATAAATTTATCCATTTCCTTGGAAATTTTTTGCATCGATACATACACGTCTGCATCCATCGGTGCAACCTCGGCGGTAATCCACCCGTCATAACCAATTGCTTTGAGCGAAGCCATCAATTTACCGAAATCCAAGTCACCCTCATTCAAGTTCACGAAACCACTCAAATTGCCGACTTCGATTTTGAAATCTTTGACGTGCACTTTTTTGATGCGATTGCCCAAAATCTTGACCCAGTGGTCGGGGTATCCCGCAAACAACACGTTACCCGCATCAAAATACGAACCCAGGTACGGACTATCGACTTTATCGATAAAGTCACGCATTTCCATGGGAGACAGCAAAAACCGATTCCACACGTTTTCCACACCGATGGCAACCTTTTTGCTTTCTGCATACGCTGCGAGTTTCTTCATTGCTGCCAAGGCGCGTTCATATACCACATCATATTCCACAATATCAAAATTAGGGTCCCACGGGCAGTTGACAGCACCCGGTACAACCAGCACCGTATCGCAACCGAGATGTGCCGCAATATCAATTTCCTTTTTCACCAGTTGCTCGGCATGTTCACGTACCTGTGCATCATTGGACGAATGAGAAACGTCAAAGAACATACCGCAAGCAATGCTGTAAAGTTCAATATTATATTTTTGTGCCAACGCCTTAATCTCATCCAGTTGTGCGGCAGTGATATCTTCATTGATACCGCAACTGCCGAGCGCGAGCTCGACACCGTCAAATCCCGCTTTAGCTGCCGCATCAAAACACGTTTCTAATGCGCAATCCCCGGGGAACACCCAAATACTCACACCTTTTTTCATGTTAAAAACCTCCCGAATAAAGCACAGCGGCAATACATTGCCGCTGTGCAATCAATCTTTAATTTTCCTTTTGTTGTTTTTTCTTCTTATCATACACCGCACAACCGAGAACGCCACCACCGCTGATGAACAACAAGGCAAACCACAAAGCACGATTAAACGTATCACCCGTTTTGGGATTCTCCGGTTTGGGTTGGGGTTTTTGTTCGGGTTGCGGTTGCGGGTCAGGGTCTTTCTCGGGCTGAGGCTCAGGTTGGGGTTGTTGCTCGCCGCCCTCGTTGGTAATAGGCGTATACACGTTGGTAAACACCAACGCTTCTACCGCCTTACCGTCTATCGAATACGCATACTGCACCTCAATCGTGCCGTCCAGATTGTCCTCTGCCGTCACCACCAACATATATGCAGTCGCATCATACGCAATGCCCGCTTGCGGGTCGGTGGCATCTTCTGTGATGAAATAGACATAGGTATAACCGGCTTCCACCTGACGCGCCTCAAACGCAAACGCACCGTCTGCACCGTTTACCGTCTGCTCAACCAATTCACCTTTTTCCCATTCGCCCGTCTCAGCGTTCAAATTTGCAAAATAAAGATTGAAAGTGAATTCATTTGCTTGCAGTTCTCTGCCTACCAGATTTTTGGTGCCGCTGATGACCATATCGGCGGGGTCGGGTTTATATTCGTTGACAAACAGTAAGCTACCGCCGTCGGTGATGTTCTCATACTGCGTAACCTCGGTCAGCACGCCCGCTACCTCTTGCTTGGTAACCGTACCTTTGTACAACTGCTTATCATTCACAGTGAGAACACCGTCATCGTCTTGCACCACTTCCAGACGGACGTGGAACGAAGAGGTATCATACGTAATGCCTTTTTCATCACCGATAACTTCCGCAATCTTGTAGTGATACACCCCGGCTGCGTTAATGGTTACGGCGGGGAATGCAACTTTACCGTCTGCATCATTTTTGACAGATTTCCCGATTTGTTCACCGGTTGCGGCGTTAATCAGCACAAACGCAAACTCGTTTTCGGCAAGACCGCGTCCATTGAGCATCTTTTCACCGCCGAAATCTGCATATATATCGTACACAATGGGGGTGGGGACAAAACCGTTACGGAACACCATTTCGGTGGACGGGGCACCGTTTTTAGCCAGCGAAACATCCGCCCAAAGTTTGCCTTGTGCATCATCGGTAACCGTCACGGTAACGGTATACACCGATTGATCATAATCATAATTAGACGAACCGCCGTTTTGCTCAGTTACCTCGTAAACATACGTGCCCGCTTTATCAAATACAATCTTTTCAAAAACGACCTCACCGTTTACGGCATTTTTCGCCGTTACGGAATTCGGCATCGGTGCATCCGACGTCACACCGCGCACCTCGAAAGTAAATTCATCCGCTTGCATCGTCTTGCCGGTGAGCAGTTTGGTGGCATTGAGCACCACTTGTGCGTCTTCGGCATCATACGTATTCACGAATTGAATGTCATCCGCAGAAGACCAGTTCTGTTCACGACAGACCCGCAATGTAGGTGTTGCAGTGATCTGCGTGCCGTCATTCGTAACCGTTACCGAGACTTCATACTCAGCATCATCATATGCAAATCCACCTAAATTGTCATTTCTCTCACGTATCGTATATACATACGTTTCGCTCTGTCCGACAGTGGCATGCAATTGACTAAACTCAATAGCGGGGAACGAGAACGAGCCGTCTGCCGCATTTTTCACGATGATTTCCGCCGGCATCGGCGCACCCGTTGTCACAGCAGAAATCTCAAACGCAAACTCATCCGCATTAAGCACGCGGTCGCCGCTTATTGTCTTTTCGCCCGAAATGGTGACAAAATCGGAAGCAGACGGCACATACGTGTTCAAAAATTCCAATCGGTCGTCAGATGCATACGCCGCATCGTCGACCTTAATCACAGTAGAAATGGTACCGTCAAGATTATCGTTAACCGTCACTTCTACTTTATACAGCGTGTCAGCATACCGAATATTTTGAATGGTTTGACCGCCGTTGATTTCTGCGAGATAGTAGGTATAGGTATTGCCCACATCCGCGGCGGAATACTGTAAGGAAACAGACGCTTCGCCCGCAGCGTTGGTCAGCCCCGACTGCGTAATAGTATTTACCTCATCCTGCGTTGCAATGTCAAACGGATTGCCATCATACAGTGCAAAGCGATACCCGCTCAGTGCATGATTGGTGCCGTCAAATCGCTTTTGAATATTGACCGTTGCAGTCGCAGAACCGACAGGCGCATAAACGTTATTGAAATTCGCCTCTACCAGCCAGTTGCCGCTTACGGTAGTGTTCAACTCATTATTGACCGACACAATTTCCAAATTGCCGTCCATATCACTGTCGGCGACAACCACCGAGAATCTGCGCTGTGCGCTGTCGTAGGTGACGCCGCCTTGCGTTCCAACCGTTTCGGTCAACTTATAATAATACGTACCCGCCGTCGCATACGGTTCATTTACAAGCGAGAAAGTGACTTGCTTTTGCGTGTCACTCACCGATATGGTTTTGGTGCCGATTATGGCCGCCGTGGGACCTGTTCTTTCCAGAACAAACGAATACGTTTCACCCGACAACCACTCTGCACGATTACCCGAAATGGTCTTGGTGACCACAACCGAAATATCATCGCCGTTTACGCTGATTGGCGTATAGGTATTCACAAGCAACGCCCGGTCATTGGCGGATGCATCCACCACACCGGTCAATTCGCTCAACCCATTATCCAGTGCAAACCCTTGCGGCATATTGATTTCGGTCACCTCATACCGTGTTCCCTCAGGCAAACCGCGCAACACAAAGGACTCACCATCCGACAATTGCACCGTGTACTCACCGTTTTGCAAAGTCACGTTGTCTTTAGAGGATGCATACGTACCGCTCAGACGTGCGCCCGCCGCAGTTTTCAAGGTGATTTTAGCGGTGAATTTGATAGAATCGTTGACGTCCACGGTTTGGCCGTTTGCATCCACCACCTGTTTGGTGACCACTAAGTCACCCTCACCGATAGCGGTATTGACGAACTGCACGTCATCCACCAAATATTGTGCCACTGTGCCCGTAGCGGTTTTGCCGGTAGAAACACTGTTGACATGCACCGATTTTATTTTGTAGTCCGCGTTATCGGAAATTTCCTCTACAGTATACGCGGTACCCGCAGGAATGCCCGACAACCACAAGGTTTGGTCTTTCTTTAACTGCACCTCATACACACCGTTTGCAAAGGTAACGGGAGTAGCCGCGCCGCTCGGCGTAGCGCCCAACGGCGTAATCCAACTGTCTACACTGCCCGAAACAGATGCCGTAATGCGGAATTTAAACGTATCCGAAGTGCCCGTTTCAAAAACGTCCACCGTTTTAGAAACTTTGATGCCGGTTGCAGGGATAACCGACAACAAACCGTTGTTGCCGAGGTTCATATCCACGTATACCGTGTTGTTGTGTTCGGTCAAATACGGATGGAATATCATTTTGGCGGATTGGGTAGATGCGCCTTTATCCGCTTTTTCCTCGTCATACATCTGCAATTCGCGGGCGGGCGTCCCTTTGGGCACCACCCACGCACCTACGGTCTGTTTATCCAGCGTTTCGAAATTATTTCTCCACTCCGCCGCACGAATAGAAGCCGCACTCATCTCTTCATAGAAGAATATGGGCTTTTGTTCTGCGTTACTCTGGGTGAAAATATAACGGCGATGATAGTATGTTTTGGTTGTATCCAGCCCGCCGTTGACGGATTCGTTTTCACCAACCAGTTCATAACCGTCCCCCGACGCTTTTTTCTTAAACACCGCGGAATCGGAAACATAGTAAAATCTTTCATTTTCCTTATTGGGCATAAATTCCGACATGGTGGTGATGTGCTGGTCATGCGACACGTTGGGGTCAATATCAAAATAGTTGTTCCAGAACAATCTGGTGTGACCGTCCGTGTCAAGATGGTCAGCATCGGTGATGCGTGTAATGTTAAATTCATTTAAATCGGAACGCAGCCCCGTTTCATAAATCAAACGGATGGGGCTGACTTTATCGACATTTTCTACCTTGATATTCACATCGGTCGCATTTTCCGGACCGTTGCCATTCAAAGTCACCGAATAGGTTATCATCGGCACCAATGCCGCGGGGATTTTCCAGATAACCGTTTGTTCGCCGGTGGCGATATTTTGACGTACCTGCACCGACATATACATCATATCACTATTTTTGATACTGCCGGTCGTTTCACCGAGGAAACCGTAAGAACGGTTGATATACACTGCATCAGCGGGGAGGGGCTCGGTACCGTCTTTATCATAGAAACCGACATATGTGCCGTCCGCCTTAGCATACCACGCGATATAGTTGGACCAATCGGTCGGACCGTTATAGGCGAGCTGTCCGTCAGCATACGCTTTTGCCACCAGCGCTTGTGCATCGGCAGTTTCGGTTATGCCCAGACGGGTTTTAACCGAACGGATGAATTCATCACCCAAAGCAGTGGGGTTTTCCGGTGTTCCCAAACCATCAGCAGACGTATCCGCGAGTTTGGACGCCATCATATGTCCGTCAAACAAGGTATCCCCTAAAAGAATACCGTTGACAGCTTTGACTTCCATATATTCGCCCAACGTATCGGTGAACGTAATATATCCCGAAAAATCCGGGTTTCCGCCTTCCAGATGCGTCGGATAATAGCGAGATTGCAGGAGAATTTCTTCCACGATGGACTTGAAAGCAGTCGTCAAACCATCGCTGGAAGCGGGGAAAAATTCATCCACATACGATTTGCTTGTCGCATACGAATTCTTACGAACCGCAACGTTGGTGGCGTTGCCGTTTCTACCCATCACGCTGACGTTCATAGTGGTAGCGGACGAGTTGTTATAGGTCGCCCACAAACTATCGGTGACAGTAGAAGCATCCGGGTTGAGAACACTGTAGGCAATATTATTTGTGGCAGCATTGATATTAAAGCCCAGTGTATAGAAAAGGCTTCTTCCCGTGCCGATTTCGGATTTGACTTGATATTTGTTTTCAATACGATTCTTGATATAAGAGGCGGTCAACTGCACCAGGAAACCTTGACCCGACGTAATACCCTCTTCCGTGCCGTTACCCACGTCTGCGCCACGGGTATTGTTTCGCCCGTACGTTTGGTTTTCCACATCCGCAAAATTGCTCGCACCGTGAGTAGGCGCACCGTCGGACATTAACACCACGACAGGCATACGGTGTTCACCCGACTGCCAGTTATTACCGCCGATGACAATGTCACTGTCGGGAACCTCGTCAAACATTTTATAAGCTTCCCACAGACCGGCCTGCATATAGGTACCGCCGCCGCGGGTTCTTTCTCCAAAATTCGGGTTAGCGACTGTACCGGTCACACCGCTTACAACACGCACTTCGTTGTTAGCGTACACAACGTAATTGCCGTTGGCATCCGTGGTGGAATAGCTGTCCAGCGGCATCAAGCGGGTAACGGCATCCTCATATTCGACCGAACCTGCCGTACTTGCGCCCGCATACAACACCACGCCCACACGGTTGTTTTTATTGATGCCAAGCAGTGTTTTAATAGCGTCATTGGTCGCCGTCACCAACTGCCTCACATTAGCCGTAGACATAGAACCGGACAAGTCCAAAATCAACACCGTATCAGTAGGCACGGTGGAATACCCCACCACTTCCTTATTGGCGGCAAGAGCCGACAAAGCCGTGAGGAAATTTTTACCGTCATCCTGCATCGTAACGGCACCGTCAAACGCCGAAGCATCGGTGAACACCGATTTATCGGTCCATACGCCGCCTGCATTGGACGTATCCAGTTTACCTTCTCTCAGGTCAAAATACTTTGTCCAATTGTCCATCGTAGACGTGTCTGCAACGCGTGTGTATGCCGTATTGCCCGCTTCTGCCGCAAAAGCGGAAAGCGGAAGATAGGTCATCAACAGCGCCATACATAAAAAAATACTAACTACTCGCTTGCTAACCATACGCTTCATTTGTCGGTTTCCCTCCTTGCTTTGTTTTTGTGAGAAATGCCAAAATTTCATTACGCCTTGCCTCCTAATAGATATCTACCTAAATTATACAGCATTTTTACTATAAAATCAATATTTTTTTCGCAAAAACAGGTACTTATGCCCAACTTTTTTCGACATTTCTCACGCCGTAAACTGCCTTGTCAAATGTATGGGAATATGTTATACTTTATACATATTGTTTTCTGATATCAAACGAAAGGACGGACACGCTATGCTACACTGTATTTTGGGCCGCAGCGGCAGCGGTAAAACTGCACATATTTTCCGCACACTGCAACAAGCGGTAGAGGCGCAACCGTCCCGTCCGCTGCTTTTACTCGTACCCGAGCAATTTTCGTTTGAAAGTGAACGCGCTTTGTTGCAACAGTTAGGGGTAAAACAAGCGGCAAAAGTGCAGGTGCTCAGTTTCACCCGCCTTGCCAACCGCGTTTTCAGAGAAACGGGCGGGATTGCCGTGCCCATTATGGACGATGTCACCCGCGTGTTGATGATGAGCCGCGCTTTGGAATTGTATCACACTCCCGAAAACACAGAGACTGAAAAACCACGCGCCTATGATGCGGGCTACGTGTCCTCGTTGCTTGCACTTTGCGGCGAATGTAAACAATGTGCCGTCACCCCGCGTCTATTGCGTGCATCGGCTCAAAACGTTCCCGCACAGACCCTCAAAACAAAGCTCACAGACCTTGCATCTATCTTTGAAATATATGAAAGTCTTATACACAGCACCGGTATCGACCCCGAAGATACCCTGCGTATTTTGGCGGATAAACTGCCGGACAGCCATCTGTTCGACGGCGCACAGATTTTTGTGGACGGTTTTAAAGGCTTTACCGCCGTGGAATTGGACGTCCTTGGATTGCTGATGCAAAAAGCTGATGTGTGCGTTTCGCTTTGTACCGACCGTACCGCGCCGGGCGGTGATACGGTGGATTGCGGGTTATTTGCGCCTGTCAACCGCTCACTGCGACAACTGTACCGTCTGGCAGAACAACATAACATTACCATTCAATCTCCCACCGTACTCACCGAAAATCATCGCGCGGTGCATCCCGCTCTGCGTGCTTTGGAGGCGGGTGCTTTTTCGCCGAGCGCCGCTGTATATACGCAAGCACAAGATGCGGTGCGTATAATGGCGTGCGACGATATCCACGCGGAATGTGCCGCGCTTGCCCGCACCGTGCGACACGCTCTGCGCACAAGTGAACTGCGTGCAGGGGATATTGCCGTGATTGTGCGTGACCTGCACGAATATGCGGGCATTTTAAATACCGCACTTACCCGTGCAGATATTCCGTTTTACATGGATACCGCGGCGGATATTTACACCATGCCACTAGTGTCTTTGTGCACCCACGCATTACACATTTGTGTCAGTGGGTATCAGGCAGATGCCGTTTTATCCCTGCTCAAAACCGATTTGACGCCGTTTGATACGCTGGAAATTTCAACACTGGAAAACTATATCTTCACCTGGCGCATTGACGGCAAGCGGTTCGAAAAACCATTCACCGCCAACCCCGCAGGTTTGACCGAATGGCGCAAAGCAGATACCGAATTGTTGCGTGATTTGGAAGATATGCGCCGCCGTATCGTAAAACCGCTTTCTGCATTGAAAACCGCACTTGGCGACAAACCGGACGGTGCCGCTTTTGCCGCCGCAATGTATGCATTTCTCACCGACCCCGCGGTTGCCGCGGATAAAGGCGTACGCCGTTTATACGAACAATTGGAACAGGTGGGCGAACCGCACCTCGCCGCGCAAACAGCGCGCGTGTGGGACATGGTGATGGACATTCTCGACCGCTTTGCCGTTATTTTTAAGGATGACCGCCAGACTGCCAAACAGTACGCGGAATTGTTCCACCGCGCGGCGGGGCTTTGCCGTTTACCGTCTATTCCGCAAGGGCTGGATGCGGTGCAGGTGGGTAGTGCCGACCACGTGCGGTTACAATCGCCCAAAATGGTATGCATTCTCGGCGCGAACGAAGGTGTATTCCCCGCTTATCCCGCCGAGGGTAACCTTTTATCCGACCACGAACGCGGTATGTTAGAGCAAAGCGGGTTGTTTTTATCCGCTAATCGTCTGCAAAAAGCGGCGGAAGAACGGTTTTATGCCTACACGGCTCTTGCCGCGCCTACCGACACGTTGTATATATCCTATACCCACACCCGCGGTGGCGCGCCCGCCTATCCGTCCGCGTTGGTACAGTCGGTTTGCGCCGTTTTCCCGCAATTAAAGACTCAAACCTTTGCGCCGTATGCCCAACACGAAATCGAGTCAGCGGGCGAAGCTTTAGATGCGCTCGCCGCTATCTATTCCGTTAAACGCACCGCTGATATGCCGTTGTATGAAACCTTGCGGGGATTGTCAGATGCGGCGTTGCCGTTACAGGTGATGGCGCGTGCCGCCGAACGGCAAACGCATCGCCTCGACCCCGCATCAGCCAAGCAATTATTCGGCACCGATATGCAACTGTCCGCCAGTCAGGCGGATACGTTCTACCGTTGTCATTTTCAGTATTTTTGTCGCTACGGTCTGCGGTTGCAACCGCGACGCATAGCAGATATCGACGCGTCTATTTTCGGCACGTTCTCCCATTACATTATGGAAACGCTGTTGCCGGAATACGTCAACCATGCCGCGCCCGCGCCGCGGGATATTCCCGCTTTGCAAGCGCGTATCCACGAGGCGTTATTTGCGTACGTGGAAAAGGAAATGGGCGGTTTTGCGGATAAACCCGCGCGTTTCCGCTATTTGCTGTCTTTGGTAGAGCGCACCTGTTTTTCGCTTTTGTGGTTTGCCATCAATGAAATCGCACAAAGCCGTTTTAAACCCGCCGACTACGAACTGGCGGTGGGCAAAGACGGTATCCCCTCCCCCATGCTTAAACATTCAAACGGCAGTATTTCCATTATCGGCAAAATCGACCGTGTGGACATTTACCGCCGTGAGGATACGGTGTTTGTGCGGGTGGTGGATTATAAAACCGGCGCAAAAGAATTTAAACTGCACGAACTGCCGTACGGTATCAATATGCAGATGTTATTGTATCTGTTTGCGGTATGCGGCAACGGACACGACCGCTTAAACGCCGAAAGCACCGCGCCCGCGGGCATTTTATATATGCCCGCAAAAGATATCACGCTCAAAAATACCCGCGCACCGCTGGACGAAAGCCGTCTGCATTTGATGCGGATGAACGGTCTTTTGCTGCGGGATACGGACGTGCTTACCGCAATGGAAGCAGACGGTGCGGGCGTGTTTA
>JAZOCQ010000016.1:0-13967 GCA_045596565.1 Acutalibacteraceae bacterium | reverse complement strand
CGTCACCCACGCACCCGGTCTTATCGGCGCGTTATTGGTGGGGGGGAACTTTGCCAAAGGACTTTCCCTTGCGGCAAACAAACCGCTCATTCCCACCCACCATTTGCGTTCGCATATTGCCGCCAACTTTTTGGCGCACCCCGATTTGAAACCGCCGTTTTTGTGTTTGGTGGCGTCGGGCGGGCACAGCCATATCGTACAAGTGGACGATTACACCTCGTTCAAGGTCATCGGTCGCACCCGCGACGATGCGGCGGGCGAATGTTTTGACAAGGTGGCTCGCGTGATGGGTATGCCGTATCCCGGCGGCGTGGCACTGGATACCGAAGCGGAAAACGGCAACCCCGATGCGATTACACTCCCCCGTCCCCGCGTAGACGGCGCACCGTATGATTTCAGTTTTTCGGGACTAAAAACCGCCGCTATTAACCTGTTACACAACGCCGAGCAAAAAGGGGAAACGGTAAACAAAGCGGATATGTGCGCTTCGTTCCGCAAGACGATAGTGGATATGCTGGCGGGCAACTTCCTCAAAGCCGCCGACGATTTGCATATCGATACGTTGGTGCTGGCGGGCGGTGTTTCCGCCAACAAAGGCTTACGCGCCTATATGGAAACCGCGTGCAAACAAAAGGGGTACACCCTCTATGCGCCGCCGCTCTCTCTGTGCGGTGACAACGGCGCCATGGTTGCCGCGCAAGGCTATTACGAACTGCTCGCGGGCAACACGGCGGGTATGGATTTGAACGCTGCGGCGTCTTTGTCCATTGAATAAACAAAAGCGGGTCAAAGGACCCGCTTTTTTATATGGAAAATGTTAAAAATATGTCAAAATTGTATTTACCTATTGAAATTTGCAAAAAACCAAGTATAATGGTATTCGATAGAGATTGGACATCTCGTGAAAGGAGAATACACAATGACAAACAATGCATCCATTTTGAAATGGGTTGAAGAAAAGAAAAACTGGTTGCAACCCGACCAAGTGATGTGGATTGACGGCAGTGAGGCTCAGCTCAATGCTCTGCGTGCAGAGGCTTGCTCCACCGGTGAATTGATAAAATTGAACGAGGAAAAACTCCCCGGTTGCTATCTGCATCTGTCAGCGCTCAACGACGTGGCACGTGTGGAAGGCCGTACTTTTATCTGCTCTGAAAAAGAGGAAGATGCAGGCCCCACCAACCACTGGATGGCTCCCGCTGAGGCTTACGCCTTACTGGACGACATCACCAAAGGCGCTTACAAGGGCCGCACCATGTACGTCATCCCCTATTCCATGGGCCCGATTGGCTCTCCGTTTGCCAAATACGGCGTGGAAATCACCGACTCCATCTACGTTGTGGTGAGCATGGCGATTATGACACGTATGGGCAAAGAAGTGTACGAAGCTCTGGGCGACAGCGAAGACTGGGTCCGCGGCTTGCACTGCAAATGCGATATCGATGAAGAAAAACGCTACATCTGCCATTTCCCGCAGGATAACACCATCATTTCGGTCAACTCCGGTTACGGCGGCAACGTGTTGCTGGGCAAAAAATGCTTCGCACTGCGTATCGCTTCCAACCTCGGCCGTCAGGAAGGCTGGATGGCGGAGCATATGCTCATTTTGGGCGTGGAATTCCCCAACGGCGACGTGAAATACGTGGCGGCGGCGTTCCCGTCTGCTTGCGGTAAAACCAACCTCGCTATGTTGATTCCGCCTCAGCTGTATCAAGAAAAAGGCTACAAAGTCTGGTGTGTCGGCGATGATATCGCTTGGATGCGCGTAGGCGCTGACGGTCGTTTGTGGGCTGTCAACCCCGAAAACGGTTTCTTCGGTGTAGCACCGGGTACCAATATGAAATCCAACCCCAACGCTCTCATTTCCACCCAGAAAAACTCCATTTTCACCAATGTGGTACAGAATTTGGACGACAACACCGTGTGGTGGGAGAGCATGGACAAAAACCCGCCCAAGAACGCGAAAAACTGGAAGGGCGAGATGTGGGATTGCACCGACGGTTCCAAGGGCGCGCATCCCAACTCCCGTTTCACCGCTCCCGCGGTGAACTGCCCCTGCCTGTCCGATGCGTTTAACTCCGGCGAAGGCGTGCCGATTTCCGCTATTATTTTCGGCGGCCGTCGTGCGAAAACCGCCCCGCTGGTATATCAATCCCGTGTCTGGAACAACGGCGTGTTCGTCGGCTCCATCATGGCTTCCGAGACCACCGCTGCTGCTACCGGCGCTGTGGGTGTCGTGCGTCGTGACCCGATGGCTATGCTGCCGTTCTGCGGTTACCACATGGGCGACTATTTCGCACATTGGCTCAAAATGGGCGAAAAACTCGGCGACAAAGCGCCCAAAATCTTCAACGTCAACTGGTTCCGCACCGACGACGAAGGCAACTTCCTGTGGCCCGGCTTCGGTGACAACCTGCGCGTGCTGGAATGGATTCTCGCACGTTGCGAAGGCAAAGCGGATGCCAAAGAAACCGCTATCGGTTACGTGCCATTTGCCGAGGATATCAACATTGACGGCCTGAAAGATTTCGACATTGAAACCCTCAAAGGTATCCTCGATGTGGATAAAGACCTGTGGAAAGCGGAACTTGACGGCATTTCCGAATTCTATGCAAAATTCGGCGATAAACTGCCCGACGAACTCAACAAACAGTTGGCGGCTCTCACCGCACGTTTGGGCTAATTCATAAAAACGTTGATGACGGCATGACCTGCGGGTCATGCCGTTTTTCCCAAGGAGGAGACCCTATGTCCGCCTATTTTTCATCCCGCGACACCGCCTACCGCAACCCGTTCGGCGCGGTGCCGGAAAACACTGCGATACATTTTCGCATCCAAATCCCCCGTGCGTGGGGATGCAGAGAAGCGCTTTTATGTATACAATGTGAACAGCAACCCGACCGCAAAGACGGCATGTTCTGGGCAGAGGAAACACCGGACGGCAACGAATGGTGGGAGTGTCATTTCACCCCCGCCGTCGGTATTTACCACTATCATTTCTGCTTAAATTGCGATGACGGTGTGCGGTTTTTAAACGCCTTGCCGGACGGCACGGCGTGCGCAGACAGACATGCGGGTAACCGTTGGCAACTGACCTGTTATGAAAAGGCGTTTCAAACACCCGATTGGCTGGCAGGCGGTGTATTATACCAAATTTTCCCCGATCGTTTTTACAAATCGGGCGGTGACAAAGCAAACGTGCCCGCTGACCGCGTGTTGCGGGATGATTGGGGGGCACAGCCGCACTGGAAACCCGACGCACAAGGAAAAGTGCGTAACAACGACTTCTTTGGCGGTGACCTTGCGGGTATCACCGAAAAATTGCCGTATTTGCAGAAACTCGGTGTCACCTGTTTATATCTCAATCCCATTTTCGAAGCCCATTCCAATCACCGCTACGATACCGCAGACTATGAAAAAATCGACCCGTTACTGGGTACCGAGCAAGACTTAAAAACCCTCACCGCCCAAGCCGAGAAATACGGTATGCGGGTGATTTTGGACGGTGTGTTCAGCCATACGGGTGCTGACAGCCGTTATTTCAACAAAGAGGGACGTTATGCGGAACTCGGCGCGTATCAAAGCGTCGATTCGCCGTATTATCCGTGGTATCAATTCCGTTGCCACCCGCACGCATACGCGAGTTGGTGGGGATTTGAAACGTTACCCGAACTGGACGAACTGTCCCCCGCTTTTAGAGAATTTATCGCGGGCGAAAACGGCGTGTGCCGTCGCTGGATGCGGGCGGGTACGTACGGTTGGCGGTTGGACGTGGCAGATGAGTTACCCGACCCGTTCATCGACGACCTGCGCGCCGCGGTGAAAGCCGAAAACCCCGACGGTATTTTGCTCGGTGAGGTGTGGGAGGACGCCAGCAATAAACAAAGTTACGGCTATCTGCGCCGTTACCTTTTGGGCAAACAGCTGGACAGCGTGATGAACTATCCGTTTGCCAATGCGATTTTACATCTGCTCACCGGCGGTAACCCCGACGACTTTTTCAACACCATCGAAGGAATCGTGGAAAATTATCCCCCGCAGGTGACACGGTTGCTGATGAACCATATCGGCACCCACGATACCCCCCGCGCACTCACCGCGTTGGCGGGTAAACCCGCATTTGACCGCCGCCGCGAATGGCAGGCGGCACAAACATTGTCTGCCGACCAGCGTGCACGCGGCGTGCAACTGCTTAAACTCGCAAGCCTTATCCAATTCTGTTTGCCGGGTGTGCCGTGCATCTATTACGGCGACGAGGCAGGACTGGAAGGTTACCGCGACCCCTTTAACCGCGGATGTTATCCGTGGGGACAGGAGAATACCGAACTGGTCGCGTGGTATGCGACATTGGGACAAATGCGCGCGAGGGTCAGCGCCCTCAAAGAAGGCAGTTTCCGTGCGGTGCGCACCCACGACGATACCGTGTGCTTTATCCGTGAAGATGAAAACAGCCGTCTTTTGTGCGCTGTCAACCGTTCGAACCAGCCCTCCATGCACACCTTACCCACCGACTGCGTCGGTTTTAAACGGGTATTGGGCACGGGCGAACTGGATGGACAAACACTCACCTTGCCCGCTATGTCGGGTTGTGTATTTGTGTGTGATAAATAAAAAGAAGCCTTGTTTCGAAATGGAAACAAGGCTTCTTGCTTATTCTCCTCTTTCGCGCTTCTTGTGCAACGTTTCCAGCAACTCGATTTGTGCGTCATCTGACAACTGCCGATAGATACCGAGCAGATACCGTTCATCGCGGGTGAGCAATCCGAACGATGCCTCCGGCGCAATTTCTTCGAGCGGTACGCCGTCTGCCACCTGTGTGCGGCGTGCGACGTCCGGCAGATTGGAAAGGCCAACCAGATAGTCGATACTCACGTGATATAATCTGGACAATGCAATGAGCGCATCGTAATCGGGTTTACTGCGGGATAATTCATAATAGGTATAAGCAGAACGGCCGATTTTCAGCATATTCGCCACTTCTTCCTGCTTCATACCGGCGGCAATGCGCAACAACCGTAAGCGCAATGACAACGTCGTTTTCTCTTTACTCGCCATATCGTCCGCCTCCCTGTGATTTGTATTCACAAATAGCATACCACTTTTATGCGCATATTTCAACCATAAATTTATAAACCGCAATTTTTTTCGGAACAGCACTTGACGGCAAGCGGGAAACTTGCTATAATTCTGTTGTTGTGCTACTGTGGCTCAGCAGGTAGAGCAGCTCACTCGTAATGAGCAGGTCGTCCGTTCGAATCGGATCAGTAGCTCCAAAAACCCGAACGCATCCGCGTTCGGGTTTTTACTTTTTCACTCTTCACTTTTCACTCTTCACTAAAAAAAACACCAAGCTTATAAAGCTTGGTGCTTTTTCATTTTACGGTTCGGTTGTGGTTACCGTTGTGGTTTGCGTTTGGGTGGTGGTCACTTCGGTAGCGGTGGTGGTCGACGATTGGGTAGTCGAGGATTCCGTCGTGGTGGTATCCTCCGTCTCGCCTACCGTCGTTGTAGTGGTATCCGCATCTCCCGTCGTGGTGAGCGCGGGGTCACCGGTGGTGGTAAGCTGCGTGCCCTCGTGTTCCGGACACAAGCCGGGAATATTGGACGCTTTATACACGCCCATATCAATATTGGGGCACTTATCGGTAGCAAGGCCGCCGCTGGAAGTGCAAAATGCCAATTCCTCGGTGGTGCCTTTGAATGCATCGAACGTCTGGGGTTCTAAGCCTTTATGCAGAGCCTGCATGGATTTACTCCACAAATTTTTGGCGGTTTTGGTTTGGGTTTTGCGCAATGATTGGTTACCGTCATAACCAAACCACGTGGTGCCGACATAGTAAGAACTGCCGCCGCAGAAATACACGTCGTTATTATCATGCGCCGTACCGGTTTTACCGAACAACTGCCAGCCATCCCAAGCAGAGCCGAGTTCTTTGGCGGTGCCGTAAGTGGTGACGCGTTGCATCAAGCGGTTCATCACGTATGCCGAATCGGTATCCAGCACACGGATATTCTGCGGGCCCGCTTTGAGCAGCAATTCGCCGTCCTCACGCGTGCCGTTTTCGTATACCTCATAATAGGTATACGGCTCATTATAATACCCGCCGTTACCGAACACGGCATACGCCGCGGTCATATCGCGGGCATACACGCCTTTGGTGAGCGCGCCCAGCGCCAACGGCGCGTGAGAAATATCGGTTAAAATCTGTCCTTTTTCGGTCGCTTGGGATTTTACCAGCGACGACAGTTTGAAAATCGAGGTCGCAAAATCAAACGATTTCTGCGGGGTGACCGTATCCACCAAACGCGCCGCAATGGTGTTGAGCGACTCTTGCAATGCGTAATAAATAAACCGCGGACCGTTGTCTTGGGGTTTAGACTCGTAGTTTGCGGGCCACTGTTTTCCGTCTTCCAAGGTTTTGAGCGGTGCGTCCTGCACTTTGCTGGACCAATGCACAATGTCCATTGCAACAGCGGGACCGTATGCGGTGAGCGGTTTGATGGACGAACCGGGAGAACGGTAGGCTTGGGTAGAGCGGTTAAAATCGCGCTTACCGCTCTTTTCGCCTCTGCCGCCCACGGTCGCAACCACTCTACCGTCATAATCCATCACAAATATACACGCTTGCGGTTGTTCCTCATCCCCCTCGATAGCGGCGGGGTAATTGGCTTCATCTTTAAATATCGCTTCCACCGCTTTTTGCTCGGACGGGATTTCGGCAGAATAGATATTAAGGCCGCCATAGAACACCAACTGGGTCGCGTACTGTTCGGTGTAGCCGTATTGGTCCTGCAAATCCGCAATCAAATCCTCAATGACCAAATCAACATAATAATCCCAGGTGGCAGTATGCTGTAAACTACTCTTATATTTTATTTCCTCGCCCACTGCCTGCACGTACTCGTCATCGGTAATGAACCCGAGTTCGTTCATTTTCTTCAAAATGACCAGCTGACGGTTGCGCACGTTTTCGGGGTGGGTGTAGGGGTTATACCGCGAGGGGTTGTTGGTGATGCCTGCAAGTACCGCACATTCTGCAATGGACAGTTCCTGCACCTCTTTGCCGAAAAAGTAGTTTGCACCCATACCGACGCCTATCACGTTACCCGACAACGGCAGATTATTGAGGTATGCCTCTAAAATCTGGTCTTTATCGTATAACTTTTCCATCTCCACCGCACGGAGAATTTCGGTGATTTTACGGGTCCACTGTTTTTCATTTTCACCGGTGGTGACCTTAATCAATTGTTGCGTAATGGTGGAACCACCAAATTCCACATCGTTGAAATGCAAAATCGAGTTAGCAAACGCCGCCACGGTACGTTTCCAGTCCACACCGTAGTGGGTTTCAAAGCGTTCGTCCTCAATGGCGATGACCGCCAGTTGCATAGACCGCGGAATTTCCTCAATGTCAACCCAAATGGAGTTGACACCCTCCAGATGTTCATATTCCTGCCACTCGCCGTTTTTCTCGTTTTTCACCCAGATAATGGAGGTGGCGTCCATCGAAAGGTTATTCAGATTGGGCAAACCGGTGGTGCCGTCAAAGTTGTTGACCACGTATACCACCGCAACGCAACCGACGATACTCACCGTAATCACGCCGATGAGGAAAATCGACAGCGCCACTGTACCCACCCGCCGCCAAAAGCGTTTCATTTTGGCTTTGGAGGGCAACAACCGCTTGATTTCACGCGGATGTTTACATAAATACGCAATCACCGCGCCGATATCCCGCAATTTTTGCGGAATTTCGCGGATTTTTCGCGGAATATCACGGAAAAAATTCCGCATTTTACGGTCGGCAATACGCAATCGTTCGTTAAAGCTTTTAGCCATACCGTCAAACCACCTTTCACAACATCAGACTCTATATATATAAAAATAGTATACCTCTTTTACACAAAAAAGTCAATCGTGAGCGGTTAAAATGCGCCGTTTCGAAGCATACTACACATATATGATACGAAAGGTGATAAAACGATGCGACAAACTGTACGACTGGTCATTTTGGGGGTAGCAACGGCGGTGGTGCTGGCTACCATTATTCTGGCGGTGTTATACGTACAGTACGGCAGACAAATCCCCCGCACCGCCAAAGACGGTACACCCGCCGTATATACCCTCGGCGAATGGAAGGGGCAACTGGCGGTTTTCAAGGGAGAATCGGCGTTCCCGATGAAACTGTATGAAGTGCCGGTAGCCTCCTTACCCGCCGCCGAACAACAAAAACTGAAAGACGGTATTTCGGTGGCAACGGCAGGGGAATTGCAACTGCTTTTAGAGGATTATACGTCCTAAAAGACAACAAAACCGTTTACAAAATACGATTTTTGAGGTATACTAGTATACTACCCAATTTTCAGGCAGGTGAGTTTTCAGTGGCAGTATATTCTCTCAAAAAAATCGCCGCTCTGGCACAAAACAGACAAGCATATCTGCGCGGGATTTCTCTGTATAATGCGGGGAAAGTGCGCGCGTTTACCCGCGTGCGCAGTGATTTTTACGCCGCATTTTTCACCGCGCGGGTGCAAGGGGACGACGGCGAAGAATACGAAACAGAAGTGGGATTTGACAGCGCGGGCGAAGCCGAATGGGTGAGTTGCACCTGCGCGCATTATCACGAGGGTGAGGGCGCCTGCCGCCATATCGTGGGCATGCTTACCGACAAATATTACCGCGATATGTTAGGCGGGGTCACTACCGCTGCCACCCTTATCTCCCCTGCCGTACACACCGCGCCAAGCGCAAAAGATTTACTGGACAAATATCCCCGCCGCGACGTCGTCTCTCTGCGCGCCGCCGAAAACATAGGGGATATCCGCTTAAAAGCCGCCCTCTCGCTGTCGGGATTGCGTCCCATGGCAACCTTTTCACTGGAACACGGCAGAACCTATATTATCAAAAGCGTCGCCGCTTTTGTGCACGCGATACAGTACGGCGAAACGGTTACATACGGCAAAGATTGTTCCTTTTTTCATCATCCATCGGCATTTACCGCTGACAGCCTGCCACTACTCGATTTTCTGCGTGCCGAGGCAAACGCTTTGGTACAATATGGGCGCATGCTCCCCGAGGGCAGAGAATTACCGCTATCCGCGGGCGCACTGGACCGTTTACTGGCACTGCTGTCGGATAAACCGTTTTCAGTGCGAGTGGGCGGTGATAACCGTTTAGTGACATTACACCGCGGTGACCCCGCTGTCAGCATCACTGTCAAAGATACAAAGGGCGGATTTGTATTTTCCACCACCCCCGCCGTACCGCTTTGCGGTAATGAGTATTTCTACGTGCTTACCCGCAACACCTTACACCGTTGTTCCAAGGCGTTTGCCACACTGGCGGAAGAATGGTTGATTGCCGCTTACCACGAACGGGACGGTCTCACCGTGGAAACGGCAGATATGCCCGCGTTTTGTGCACAAGTGTTGCCCGCCGTGCGGGAAGTGTTGCCCATTGACGGCGAACAACTGTTATACGACTATCTACCGCTCACCCCGCAACCGCAAATCTATCTCGATTGCCCCGAAGAGGGCACCATTACCGCCAAAGTGCAGTTTGCATACGGCGAAACGAGTATCCCGCTGTTCACCGAGGTGCGCAAGGGGGAACGCCGCGACACGCGTTTGGAACGCGCGGTACGGGTGCTGATTGAACGATATTTCACCGGATTTTTGCCCGAAACGGGTGAAGTGACCTTCCACGGCGACGAGCAGACGGTGTATACCTTCCTCGCCGAAGGATTGCCCGCTTTGGAAGCGCTCGCAGCGGTATTTGCTACCGATAATTTCAAGCGTTTACGCCCCGTCACCCCGCCCGAAGTGTCGGTGGGGGTGCAGGTGCAGGGGGATTTACTGGAACTGTCCATTGACCTTTCAGATTGGAGTAAAGAGGAACTTGCACGCTTACTGACACAATTCCGTGAACGGAAAAATTACACCCGCTTGCGCAGCGGCGCGTATATCCCGCTCACCGACCAAACGGTGCAAGCACTGGCGTTGTTATCCGAAGAATTGGATTTGACACCCGCCGAACTCAAAAGCGGGAAAATTTCTCTGCCGCGCTACCGCGCGTTGCAGTTACAATCGCTGTTGCGCCACCGCCCCGCTGTGCATTTCCGCAAAGACGAGGTGTTCGTCGCACTGGCGCAATCGTTGCGGGATGCCGCAAAACAGCCCGCCACTATCCCCCCTACCCTCGAGAACATTCTGCGTCCCTACCAAAAAGACGGTTTCCGTTGGCTCAAGGCGTTAGACAACGCGGGGTTTGGCGGTATTTTAGCAGATGATATGGGTCTTGGTAAAACCCTGCAAATCATCACGCTGTTTTGTGCGTATGAGGGGGATTTGCCGTCGTTAGTGGTGTGTCCCACGTCGCTGGTGCTCAACTGGAAAAATGAACTCGAAAAATTCGCGCCCGCGCTATCGGTGTTAACCGTCACGGGGGACGCCGCCACCCGCGCACAATTACTGCAAACCGCCCGCTCGTATCAAGTGGTTATCACCTCTTACGATATGCTCAAACGCGATATTGCCTGTTACCGCGATTTGGAGTTTCAGTATCACATTTTGGACGAGGCGCAATATATCAAAAATCAAAAAACACAAAACGCCAAAGCGGTCAAGGCGGTACAGTCCCGCAGACGGTTTGCGCTGACCGGTACACCGATGGAAAATCGGTTGTCGGAACTGTGGAGTATTTTTGATTTTCTGATGCCGTATTTTCTGTATAGTTATACGCGGTTTAAAAACCGTTTCGAACTGCCCGCGGTGCGGGACGGTGACGAGCAAGCACTCGCCCATCTATCCACTATTGTAGCACCGTTTTTAATGCGCCGCTTGAAAGCAGACGTGTTGGCCGAACTGCCGCCCAAAACCGAACAACTCTTTTCCGCCCAAATGGTGGGCAAGCAACGCGACCTGTACGCCGCCTGCGCTTCGCAAATCAAAGAGCATATTGACTTGGCGGTGAAAAACGGCAGTTTCGAAAAGCAGAAATTGTCGGTGTTATCCTTGCTCACCCGCTTACGGCAAATCTGTTGCGACCCCGCACTGTGCACCGACGGCTTTACCGATAACAGTTGCAAACGCGAAGCGTGTCTGGAACTGTTGGGACAAGCCAAAGCCGCGGGTCATCGGGTGCTGTTGTTCTCACAGTTCACTTCTATGCTCGCCTTATTGGAACCCGATTTGAAAGCCGCGGGTATTTCCTATTACAAACTCACCGGCAGCACCCCCGCCGCCGAGCGCGCGCGGTTGGTCAACGCCTTTAACGGCGGCGGTGCAGACGTGTTCTTGATTTCACTCAAAGCGGGCGGTACGGGATTGAACCTCACCGGCGCGGATACGGTCATTCACTACGACCCGTGGTGGAACGCAGCCGCCGAACAACAAGCCACCGACCGCGCACACCGTATCGGGCAGACCCGCTCGGTACAGGTTATCCGTTTGGTGGCAAAAGATACCGTGGAAGAAAAAATCCTGCAACTGCAGGCAACCAAGCAGCACCTCGCCGACGCCGTTTTGCGCGGCGGTGTGACCTCTCTGCAAAGTATTTCGGCAGAAGAACTGTTGTCGTTGCTATAAAAAAAAGAAGACACCCGCGGGTGTCTTCTTTTTTTATGCCCTTCTTCGTTTGCGGTATGCCACAAAATCCTGTAACAGCATTTTGACGATGGACATCAGCGGTACGCTGATGAGCATACCCCAGAACCCGAACAAACCGCCGCCCACCGTGATGGCGAACAACACGTAAATCGGACGCATTCCCATCGCATTGCTGAGAATTTTCGGTTGCAGAATGTTGGCGTCGAGCTGTTGCATCACCACCACGTAAATCAACACGCCGATAGCACTGTAAATATTCTGGGATACAAGCGCTACCACCACCGCTACGGCGCCACCGATAATCGCGCCGAAATACGGAATGAAATTCAAAATACCGATAAGGCAACCCAGCAACACCGCTTGCGGCAGTTGGAACAAGGATAGCCCTATCACCATCAATATGGATACCACCACGGCATCTACCAGTGCGCCATAGAGATAGTTATAGAAAATGGAAGCGGATTTGTGGGCGTACAACGTTATGTTTTTCAGTATACGGTCGCTCACAACCGCGCCGATTAAGGATTTTACGGCACGCAACAACGCTTCCCGCTGTGCCAGCATATACACCGACACAATCAGTGCCATAATCACCTCTACCAACGAAGACGTCACCGAAACGATGCCCTGGAAAGCGGTGAGCAACGTGTTGGTGTTGGCGAGTGACAGTAATTTCTGGTATGCCAACTGATACGCCTCTTGCACCTTTTCGGTCAATCCCAACCGATCCAGAAAACCGCCTTGCGCGGTGTATTCCGCCAAGCGCGCGGATAGGTTCGCATAGTATGTGGGCAAGTTTTTGACCAGCGTTAAAATGCCGTTATACAACGCGGGCAACAACAGTACCAACACACCCGCCACCAACGCCAAAAACAAGATATATACCACCGCAACCGCAATGTACCGCGCGGCGGCTTTGATGAATTTATTGTTGACACGCAATAACAATTTTTCCAAACGGTTGCACGGCGCATACAGTAAAAACGTGATGATAAAGCCGATGATAAACGGGGTGAAAATGCCGATAAATGCCGACAATCCCGCCGTAAATCCACTGAAATTGCCGATAGTTTTATAAGCGAGCACCCCCACCACGATGAGCGACGCCCACCACAGCCAGCGGGTCACGCTGTTACTCTTTTTCATGGTTTTCTCCTCCCCACAATTTGGTTATGCGATACATTTGTTTGCGGGCAGCCGCATCGGCACCCGCTCCATAGATATCTTTTGCCACCGCCATACCGCGCCGTTTGCGGCAAACCGCAATACGTACCAAACGATAAATATACGCGGCAGGCAAACAACGAACGGCAACCGCGCCGTACCGTATATGATTGCGCATATGTCGAGCGCTGGGAAACAGCATACGCAGTAATGCATATCCGCGCCCTTTTTGTGCAACCAGCGCCGCGTTTTGATGTGCTTGCTGTGCGAACAGTCCCGTTTGAATCAATTGCTGTTGCACAAATTCTATGTCCTCGTCGCTTATCTGCACCATTTCAAACGGCGAGGGGATCCCCCACCACTTCTCCACCAGTGAAAACGCCGTTTTCACATACTCCAAAATACCCAGTGATTGCAACACCGGTTCCAAGTTGTCGGCAGACGGCAAAAATCCGCTTTTACATAAAATCGCTAAATCCATATACGAACGCACACCGGGACTGTTGGTGGAAAGATGCCGCATTTGATGCGCCAACAAATATACCGTATGAAAGGTGCGGTCAAAGGTGTAATACCCCAACTCCTCGTCATAGAGGATATGTTGCGGCGCGGCTTTCAAGTATGTGCGCAATGCGGTATAACCGTACGGCGTATCTTTTGCGATTGTAAAATGAAATTCCACCACAACTTCCCCGCGGCGTATACAAATTTGCATACGGTCTTCATATATCACCGTATCGCCATTCGTTTTGAGAAATGCTTTGAGTGCGTCTGCGTGAGAAAGCGGTACAAACACGTCCAAATCACCGAACGTGCGCAATTCTTTTACAGGATACAACGCGCTGAGCACCGGCCCTTTCACAAATGCAAACGGAATACCCGCCGTGTGCAACTGCGCGTGCAACTGCTCACACGTCGCTAACCGATTGGAAAACACCGCAATCGTCTGATAGAAAAGCCGTTCAAACCCCACCGCTGTTTGCGGCGGCAAAATGCTCAGATGCGGCTGTACCATATACCCGCATATGCCTTCCATACCGGTATACCGGCACACCTGCCGTAATACCGCCACATCCACATCATCAGGCGGTGGCGCGGTTTCTCCCCGCACAAACGCGCCCACTATATCAAAAAAATACTGCGCTTCCCTTTGCATGTTGCAATCTCCCATACTTTCATTAATTGTATACTACCAC
>JAZOCQ010000015.1:0-2865 GCA_045596565.1 Acutalibacteraceae bacterium | reverse complement strand
GGAACAACCTGTGCATAGCCACCGCCTGCGGCGCCGCCTTTGATACCAAAAACGGGACCCAGCGACGGTTCGCGCAATGCCACCACAGCGTTTTTGCCGATACGGCGCATACCGTCCGCCAAACCGATGGTCGTGGTGGTTTTGCCTTCACCCGCGGGGGTGGGGGTGATAGCAGTGACGAGGATGAGCTTGCCGTTAGGACGGTTCACTTCGTCTAACAGACGGCAGTCGACCTTTGCTTTATATTTGCCGTATTGTTCCAGATAGGTATCTGCCACGCCCGCTTTTTCGGCTATGGCAGTGATGGGTTGCATCTTAACGGATTGCGCAATTTCAATATCGGTCATCATGCAAAAGCATCCTTTCTTATTTGAAATACTTCACAGCTGCACGGAACATACCGATGTCATAGTTACCCGGCACGTTCTTATACAAACCGTTGCCGATACGTTCGCTGTGGCCCATTTTACCGAACACTCTGCCGTCGGGAGAGGTGATACCCTCGATTGCGAAAACGGAGTTGTTAGGATTGAAACGAACGTCTGCGGTGGGTTGACCGTTGAGGTCAACGTATTGGGTGGCGATTTGTCCGTTAGCCGCCAATTGCTGTACCAGTTTCTCGTCTGCCAAGAATCTGCCTTCACCGTGGGAAATCGGCACGTTATACACTTCGCCGACATAGGTTTCGCTTAACCACGGAGATTTGTTCGAGGCGATACGGGTGCGCACGATGCGGGATTGGTGGCGACCGATGGTATTAAAGGTCAGGGTTGGGCAGGTTTCATCGGTGTCGATAATTTTGCCGTACGGTACCAGACCCAGTTTAATCAGCGCCTGGAAACCGTTACAAATACCCGCCATCAAACCGTCGCGGCTTTCCAGTAAATCGGTGATTTCCGCTTTGATTTGTGCGTTGCGCAGGAAAGCGGTGATGAATTTACCCGAACCGTCCGGCTCGTCGCCGCCCGAGAAACCACCGGGCAAGAATACCATTTGTGCGCCTTTGACAGCCGCCGCGAACTGCTGGGCAGAACGTGCGATGTCATTAGCAGAAAGGTTGTTGATAACGAAAATTTCGGGTGACGCACCGGCATCACGGAACACCTTTGCGCTGTCATATTCGCAGTTGGTGCCGGGGAATACCGGAATAATCACTTTCGGAGAAGCAGATTTCACTGCGGGCGCAGAATAGGTTTCCGCTTTGGTGGAGAAGGTGGGCAACGCATCGTTTTTCTGCTTAATGTTGCAGGGATACACCGGCTCTAATTTGTCCTCATACACCTTTTGAACGGTGGTAAGCGATACGGTTTCTTCGCCCATAGACATAAAGCCGTCATCGGTGATTTCACCAACGAGGGTGCCTTGTTCGATGTTTTCGGTGACCTCTAACAGGAATGCGCAGTAGTCGTACCCGAAAATACCGTTGTCCATAGTATCTGCAAAACGGAAACCAAAGCCGTTACCCACGCACATTTTGAGTACCGCTTCCGCAATACCGCCCATACCGGGGGTGTAGCAGGAAACCGCCTTACCACTGCGCAACAACGAGGTTACCGTGTCGAACAACGTAAGCAGAGAGGAAGCAACCGGCAGGTTGTTTTCATCAAAATCGGGGGTAAGGGCAATGACTTTGTTGCCCGCTTTTTTGAATTCAGGAGAAACGATGTTTTGCACCTTTTCGGTGGTCACAGCAAACGACACCAGCGTGGGCGGTACGTCCAAATCTTCAAAACTGCCGCTCATGGAGTCTTTGCCGCCGATGGAAGCAACACCAAAATCCAGTTGCGCTTTGAAAGCGCCGAGCAGTGCCGCTAAGGGTTTGCCCCAGCGTTTACCGTCTTGTAACGGCTTTTCAAAGTATTCTTGGAAAGTGAGGTATACGTCTTCGAATTTAGCACCAGTGGCAATCAACTTGCAGATAGACTCTGCAACAGCCAGATACGCGCCGTGATACGGGCTTTGTTCGGTGATAAACGGATTGTACCCCCAAGACATCACGGAACAATTGTCGGTGTGCTTTTTCTCCACCGAGATTTTATGTACCATGGCTTGAATGGGGGTCATCTGATGTTTACCGCCAAACGGCATTAACACAGTGCCCGCGCCGATGGTGGAGTCAAATTTCTCAGCAAGACCGCGTTTGGAACAGACGTTAAGGTCATCTGCCAAAGCTTTCATGCCTTCTGTGAAGCTGTCGGGAATTTCTTTGCCGCGAATGACCGGTGCGGCAGGTGTGATGTTGATATGTTTTTCAGCACCGTTGGAGTTTAAGAACTCACGGGACAAATCGACAATGGTGTTGCCGTTCCAGTGCATTGTCAGACGCGGTTGTGCGGTCACCTTTGCCACAACGGTCGCTTCCAGATTTTCCGCTTTTGCCAAACGGCAGAAATGTTCCACTTCATGCGGTTCAACCACTACAGCCATACGTTCTTGCGATTCACTAATGGCGATTTCGGTGCCGTCAAGACCTTCGTATTTCTTGGGAACGGCGTTTAAGTCGATGGTCAAACCGTCTGCCAGTTCGCCGATAGCAACCGATACACCGCCCGCACCAAAGTCGTTACACCGTTTGATTAAACGGGATGCTTCGGGGTTGCGGAACAAACGCTGTAATTTGCGTTCTTCGGGGGCGTTGCCCTTTTGCACTTCCGCACCGCAGCTTTCCAGAGATTCCAGTGTATGCGATTTACTGGAACCGGTAGCGCCGCCGCAACCGTCACGACCGGTACGGCCGCCGAGCAAAATCACGACGTCGTCAGGAGCGGGCACTTCACGGCGCACGTTTTCGGCGGGAGCCGCCGCAATCACAGCGCCGATTTCCATACGTTTTGCCGCATAGCCGGGATGATAGATTTCATCTAC
>JAZOCQ010000014.1:0-2728 GCA_045596565.1 Acutalibacteraceae bacterium | reverse complement strand
GCTTCGATTTTACCGTTCTTCACCGCGTTATACATACTGGGTGCGCCCGCCGCTTGCACGCCGTACACCTTGATGTTCGGGCGGATGGATTTGAGTGCGAACGCCACGCCCGCAATCAATCCTCCACCGCCGATAGGCACGATAACCGCGTCCACGTCTTCCAACTCGTTAGCGATTTCCAAACCGACGGTGCCTTGCCCCGCAATGACCTTTTCATCGTCAAACGGATGCACGAAGGTATATCCCATTTCGTCGCGCAACTGCAACGCCTTTTGATACGCATCGTCGTAGCACCCTTGCACCAAGCACACCTGTGCGCCGTAGCCTTTGGTCGCTTCCACTTTGGAAATGGGGGCGCTGTCGGGCAGACAAATCAGCGACGAAATACCGCATTTCGAAGCAGCCAGCGCCACGCCTTGTGCATGATTGCCCGCCGAACAGGCAATCACACCCTTTGCCTTTTCTTCTTCCGACAACGTGGCAATCTTATACCCCGAACCACGCAACTTAAACGAACCGGTGTTTTGCAAGTTCTCGGGTTTTAAGTATAAGTCACACTGCGGCGCAATGCCCACCGCGCGCACGACGCTTGTCGGATGCACAATGTCTTTGAGCACTGCCGATGCATGAAAAATTTTATCAATGGTCAACATAACTTTTCTCACCTTTTCCCATTATATATACCTTATTATATGTGACGGTTACACCGCATTTGTCAAGGCTCTCTCACAAAACAAGAAATCCTGTCTCTTTTACAAAGAGACAGGATTTTTATCTCAAATAAAAATCTTGCGGTACCACTCTTTTTGCCGTTCCTGTTTGAACAGCCACTCACCGCGACTGAAAAGGCATCAATCGCTCTGCGCAATAACGGGCGTACCCGTCTGCCCTACTTGGAAAACCGTTGGGGTCAGCCACTCCGAGGGGAGAAAACACACGCGCCGTCATCGGTTCACACCAACCACCGATTCTCTGTGCACGACCTTCGTCTGCCTTATGTCCTCATCAATGTGTTTTCGGCTATCCTAACACAATTTTTAACCCTTGTCAATAGGTGGTTTTGATTTTGGAGATTTTAACACTTTAAAGTAAAGAAAAAGAACGGTTTTTGTATAAAATATAGTAAACGGATAGGAATATTCCTATCCGTTATTACAATTTGTATATTTTAGAACACTACACGCACGGTGGTGCCGTTACCCACACGGCTGCTCACCGTCACCGATGCGCCCAAGAACCGCGCGCCGTGTTTGACAATAGACAGTCCGAGTCCCGTGCCGCCGATGGCTTTGGAGTGAGATTTGTCCGCGCGGTAGAACCGCTCGAAAATGTGAGGCAGGTCTTCCTTTGCGATGCCGATGCCGGTGTCCCGCACCGAAAGTTGCACACCGTCCACGCATTGTTTGATGGACACCTTTACCTCGCCGCCCTCGACATTGTATTTAATCGCGTTATCGCACAGGTTGAAAATCATTTCCTCCACAACCTGGTACACACCGTTGATATGAACGTGTGCGCCTTTGAGCGAGAGGCTAACTTGCTTTTTCTGTGCCGCCATTTCAAGGTGAGAGAGCACCGCCGCGCAGGTTTCATACAAATCGATGTCTTCGGTTTTTACAGCGACTTCTTTGCTGTCCAGTTGGGACAGTTTGATAATGTCTCCTACCAGCGTAATCAGGCGGTGGGATTCATCGTATATCTTGCCCGCAAATCGTGAGACGTCCTCTGCAGCCACCATATCGTTTTTGAGCAGTTCCGCATACCCCGAAATGGAAGTGAGCGGCGTTTTCAGTTCGTGGGACACGTTGGCGGTGAAATCCCGCCGCATGGCGTCCTGCTCTTCGTGTTCCGCACGCATCTCGGCGAGCTGGGTTTCGATTTGGCGGTTTTGTTCGTCGATGCGGTCCAACAAAGGACCCAGTTCCGCATACACTTCGCGGCGTTTGGGATTAGTGAGCGAAATGCGGTTAATGGGCGCGATAATCGAGCGCGCCAGACGCGCCGACAACACCGCCGACAACACCACCGCCGCTAAAAAAATACACACGGCGGGCACTGCCAGTTCGCGTATAATCTCCGTAAAGGTGGGGGTCGCATCGTTGAGTTGCAGAGCAATCCCCACCGCCGCTATCGTACCGCACAACACCAAAAGCGAGATGATGAGGGTACTGTAAAAAATCTTTTTCCGCATATCCTCACCCTATCTTATACCCGATGCCGCGCACCGTTTCAATCAGTGCACCCGCCTCGCCTAATTTTTGTCGCAAGGTGCGGATATGTACATCCACCGTGCGGCTTTCGCCGTCAAACGCATATCCCCACACCTCATTTAAAATCTGGTCGCGGGTAAGCACCATACCGCGGTTGCGCAACAAATAGCACAACATTTCAAATTCTTTACGCGTAAGCATCACGTCACCGTCGTTCACCCGCACGATATGCTTTTTGGGGCACACGTATAAAGCACCCACGGTATACTCTTTAAATGCTTCCGTCTGTTTGCTGCGCAGACGGGCTTTCACCCTTGCCACCAATTCCATCATACCGAACGGTTTGGCAATATAATCGTCTGCGCCCATTTCGAAGCCTTTTACCTTGTCCATCTCGGAACTTTTGGCAGTGAGCATAATCACCGGCACCGTAGCCGTTTCCTGTGCGGCGCGCAATTTGCCCAAAATGGACAACCCGTCCTCCCCGGGCAACATAATATCCAAAAGTACCAAATCCG
>JAZOCQ010000013.1:0-3689 GCA_045596565.1 Acutalibacteraceae bacterium | reverse complement strand
ATACCATGCCTGCCGACACCTTGTTTATACCGAACGCCCGCGGTGTATTCGCCCTGCACCTGCGCCGGTGTAATTTTCTGTTTCACCGTTCACATTTCCCCTTTCCGTACTTCCCGACGGCAACTTCCCGCTGCCGTCGTATTGCAGAAAATTCAATAACTCCTGCCAACCGAACCCTGCTGTTGATTGCACACATTGTTTTTTGCGCGGGTGTGTGCGTACAGGTGCTTTACCGCCGTACCGACCCCAAAGAAAACCGGCACCGACGCTAAGTAAAAACAACCAAATTCCCGCCAAGGTTTCTATCATATTTTTCTCCTTTCATCCGCCCCAACTGCCATGCAAATCCTGTGCCAACGCGACACCTTTTACGGATACGGATTTACACCCCCGTTTACGGCGCGGCACGTCCTCCATTGCATAGCGCAAAGCGTCCATCAAATGATTTTCACTGTCACAAGGGCGATTGCTGTACACGCCCGCCTCACCGCCGGGTGAGGGTTGCCACGCATACGCGGAAAGTTCCGCCGCGGTATGCACGCAATCGGGATGCACGATAATGCGGTATTCCTGCAACCGTGCAATACCTGTATTCACCGAATCCTGCCCTTTTTGCGCGGGTTGCAACCGCACAATGCCCAACCTACGCAAATCCTCATTAGATTTAGGTTCTGCGCTGTCCGCTCGGATACGCTCTTTGGCATACCCCTTACGTTTGAGCATGTCGGCTATATCCGCATTGAGCATTCGTCTTTGATAATGCTCGTCATACACGTACAGCCGTTTTTCGCCCTCTTGCTCGGTTTCCGCCGCCGCAATAAACGCGGTGGGGTCATTGGTATATCCATAATCCAGCCCAAAGATATGCCGAAAAGCGTCCCCACGCAGCGCATTTCTTTCAAACGGCGCCACCTCCCAGTTTTCGAAAATCAACCCCTCTGGCCGCCCCCACTCACCCAACCCCGCCACCGCAAACTGACGCGGCCGCCGTATGCGCATTTCCTCATACAACTTACGGTCGGTATCATCCAAAAACTCGTTGCAAATGTAATTGGTTGTCAACGCCAACGTATCCGGTCGTTTGGTATCAAAAAAACGCCTTTTGAGCCAATGGGTTTCATCCCAGGGATTAAAGGTGATGGTGGTCTGTTTAAACAACGGCGGCGGCAACTGTCCGCGCGGCATAGAAAGATCTAATTTATCAAAATCCGCCTCTTTTGCAATTTCAAACGCCTCTTCAATCCACACCCAACAAATATGCCCTTTATCCACGGTAGTGGATGCCAATTTCTCAACGTTGTCAAACCCGCGAAATAAAATGCGCTGTCCGGTGGGCAAATACTGCAATTCCAGCGGCTCACGGGAAGCACGCCACAGGTGCGATACCTGTAACCGCTCAATTGCCCATCGCAACTGCGCAAAGGTACTGTCACGGTGGGTACGGTTCACTTGCCGTACCACCAAAAGATTGGCGTCGGGATATTTCATCATATGTACGATGTACCACAAAGCGGTAGTGCTGGATTTTTTGGACGCCTTACCGCCCTTGACCACGCGATACCGCAATTTGCAATCCCAAAACTGACGGTATCCCCTACCGATAAGGGACGGCAGATACACCTCTACTGCGCCATCCATACTTGTCTCCCTGTTCGTGCTTTTTCAACATTACGATAATTTCCCATATTTCATCCATTTCCTCCTCCAACAAAGCGATGCGCTTGTCATACACCCGTATCTGTTTTTGTAACTGCGTATGCCGTTTTTCCAGACTGCGCAACGATGCCACATATTCCTCAATCAACTCTTGATTGGTCATGGTAAAATCTCCTCCTCACCGAGAAAAATAACCGGTGTCACCGTTTGCACCTCATCCGACGTTTTCTCTCCGTACCCCGCATTTTCTTTGAGATACAGCATGTGCATATTGGGACTGCTGCCGCGTTGCATCGCATGTTCCATCACGCTGGCAGTCGCCTCGGAAAATGCACTTTGCAAAATAGAGATTTTACCCGCCAGTGCAGATTGTTTGACACCTTTTTCGGTATATCTACCCTCCACCACCGCACGAAACACCGACAAATCCATATCCAGCGCCGCCGCTAACCGTTCCGCCGTCAGCGGCACCTTGTTTTCTTTCGCATAATCCACAGCCGTCGCCACCGCCTCTCGGACCTCTTTGAGCGACCGCTTGGAAAGCGGTTTATTATGCATATCTCCTCACCTGTTTCTTAAAATATTGCATTTTGCAACTTCACGTGCAAAAAAATAAAAGAATAGTCCTACACCTCATCTGATAGTTCCAAGAAAACAGCAGGGGTAAATCCACTTCGCCTATGAAAAAGTTGTCCTTTTTTCAGAGATACGGCGATTTCAAAAGCACCGCAAAAATCCCCGGTAACACGGTCTCCCGCCGCATCCAGCACCGAAACTTTCCTATCTACGCACACTGCCACCGGCAATTCCGGCGGCACCCTTTCTAACAGTTGACACAACTGTGCCGCCGTCACCACCGTCGCCTCCTCTACCGCAATGGACTGAAGTTTGTTTCCTTTTGCAACTTTAATTGTAAACGCTTTTTTCGAGTTTGTCAATAGCATTTTGCAACTTTTTTAAAAAAAGAGTTGCATTTTATTTCAATATATGGTATGATACTGTCGAAAGAGGGTGTGTACTATGGGAAACAACGAAGTTGTCGCCTATCGTTTGCGGACTTGCCGTGAACGTTCCGGCGAAACATTAGAGCAAATCGGACGACTGGTCGGTGTCAACAAATCCACTGTGATGCGGTGGGAACGAGGAGACACCGGTAAAATCAATATGCCTACGCTGCAATTTTTGGCGGAGCACTTTCACGTGTCCCCCGAATGGTTGTCGGGTGACAGCGATACTGCCCGGCGCTCGCAAGACTGGTTGCAACAACACGGTACCGCACAACAACGCAGTATCCTCCTCCCTATTTTGGGTGCGGTGCGCGCCGGTGTCGGCGGTATTGTGCAGGAAGAGGTTATCGGACACGAAGCGGTAGACCCATCCTCCTTGCAAACCGGTGAACAATATTTTTGGTTACGTGTTGCAGGTGACAGTATGACCCCCTCCATCAACGACGGGGATTTAGTGCTGGTGCGCCGCCAACAAACGGTGGAAAACGGACAGTATGCGGTCATTTTGGTGGATAGTGAGGAGGGTTTGGTCAAACGCATTGCGTACGGTCCTGATTGGATTGAATTGCAAAGTGTGAACCCCTACTATCCTCCCCGCCGCTTTGAAGGTGCGGATGCTGCCTGTGTGCACATTCTCGGCAAAGTGATTGAATCGCGTCGCAAATTTGCATAAACGTATTAAGAAAAGGTGTAGCCATCGGCTACACCTTTTCTTTTATAAAAATTCCCGTAAATCGTCCATAAATTTTTGTTCGGCGGAAATCAGTTTTTCTGCCATTTGTTTTACCCTTTCATCTGCACCGTTATATTGGTTAATATATTCACTCAGTTTCTGTATACCCATATTACAACCGTCCATCATCAGCGTCGCAACGGTGTGGTCGGTGGGTTCAAGCAGCATTTTCATATCAATTTTCATCTGTGCCATGCCACGCGCCATCGGATTGGGTTCTTTCCCCTCATCGCCGTGTTCCCGCAACATACCACCGATTTCATCCGCCAAGCGCTGATGCGTTTTGAGACTTT
>JAZOCQ010000012.1:0-3151 GCA_045596565.1 Acutalibacteraceae bacterium | reverse complement strand
ACCAACGGCGACCAGACCGACACCGTATATAATTACATTCAAGAACACGGTGACGACGGTTTCAGTTTCGAAAAATCGTTGCATACCCGCGAATTTGAGCCGGATGCCCCCAACTTTACTCCTCGTATCTCCGGTATTCTCGATTATGCATTCGAAGGCAACACCTTCCACTATAAACTGTCCATCCTCAAAAGTTCCAACGGTGACCCCGCTGTTTGCGACAGATATTTTTATAGTTACTCCCCAATGGCGGGTAAAGGCCATTTCATTCACACCTATAAATGCGACGGCAACCCCATCCCCTCTTTCTACGGTGAACCGGAAGAAGTCGCTTTGCCCAACACCGCACAAGAGTTGGCTGACTTGGTGTGGGAAAACCTGAACGAAGATAACAAGGTTTCGTTGTTCGTGCGTCAAGTACCGCTGGACGGCAGCGCACCCACCGAAATTATCATCAATAAAAACGTCTGATTTGCGGAGGTATTGTCATGAAAGAATTTGAACTCAAATACGGTTGTAACCCCAACCAAAAGCCCTCCAAGATTTTCATGGATGACGGCAGCGAACTGCCCATCAAAATCTTGTGCGGCCGTCCCGGTTATATCAACTTCCTCGACGCATTCAACTCTTGGCAGTTGGTAAAAGAACTCAAAGAAGCACTGGGTATGCCCGCTGTCACCTCTTTCAAACATGTCAGTCCCACCTCCGCCGCTATTGGTTTGCCGTTGTCTGACAAACTGAAAAAGGCGTGTTTTGTGGATGACATCGAAAACTTGGATGCTTCCCCGCTCGCTTGTGCATATGCAAGAGCAAGAGGTACTGACCGTATGTGTTCTTTCGGTGACTGGGTCGCCTTGTCTGACGTGTGCGACGAAACCACCGCTTTGCTGATTAAACGCGAAGTTTCCGACGGTGTTATCGCCCCCGGTTACACCCCTAAGGCACTGGAAATCCTCAGATCCAAACGCAAAGGCAATTATAATATCGTCGAAATCGATGAAAACTACGTGCCCGCTCCATTAGAACGCAAGCAGGTGTACGGCATCACGTTTGAACAAGGTAGAAACGAGTTCAAAATCAACAAAGAACTGCTCGCAAATATCGTGACCGATAATAAAGACTTGCCCGAAAGCGCCGTGCGTGATTTGATTATAGCGCTTATCACCTTGAAATACACCCAATCCAATTCGGTGTGCTACGCCGTAGACGGTCAAGCAATCGGTGTGGGCGCGGGACAGCAGTCCCGTATCCACTGCACCAGACTGGCCGGCACCAAAGCAGACACTTGGCAACTCCGCCAACACGATAAAGTGTTGTCTTTACCGTTCCTGCCGACCCTCGGCAGACCTGACCGCGACAACGTGATTGACGGGTATATCAATCAAAACGAAGAAGATGTATGCGCCGACGGCGTTTGGCAAAAATATTTCACCAAGCAACCCGCTCTCTTCACCCGCGAAGAACAGCAAGCCTATCTTGCAAGTCTTTCGGGTGTGGCACTGGGGTCGGATGCATTCTTCCCGTTCAGCGATAACATCGAACGCGCGAAACGTAGCGGCGTTGGCTATATCGCTCAGCCCGGCGGTTCTATCCGTGACGACGCTGTCATTGACTGCTGTAACAAATACGGTATCGCCATGGCGTTCACCGGCATGAGATTATTCCACCATTAAGGAGAAAGTCTAATGAAACTTTTAGTTGTCGGCGGCGGTGGCCGCGAGCATGCGATTATCAAAAAACTCAAAGAGAATAAGGACGTGACCGATATCTACGCACTCCCCGGTAACGGCGGTATCGCGGCAGATGCCACTTGCGTCAACATCGGCGCAAAAGACATCGACGGTATTGTGAAATTTGCCACGGAAAACGCAATCAATTTTGCGGTAGTAGCACCCGATGACCCGTTGGTGCTGGGCGCGGTCGATGCCCTCAACGCTGTGGGTATCCCCTGCTTCGGTCCGGACAAAAAAGCTGCGATTATCGAAGGCAGTAAAGTGTTTTCGAAAAACTTAATGAAAAAATACAACATCCCCACTGCAGGATATGAAACGTTCACCGATATGCAAGCGGCACTTGACTACTTGGAGACCTCCCCCTACCCCACCGTCATCAAAGCGGACGGCTTGGCGCTGGGGAAAGGCGTTACCATTGCCATGGACAAAGCAGAAGCGATAGCGGCTGTCAAATCCATTATGGAAGACAAAGTGTTCGGTGACAGCGGCAATGCATTGGTTATCGAAGAATTTTTGACCGGTCCGGAAGTTTCCGTGCTGGCATTCACCGACGGCAACGTTGTCAAACCTATGGTGTCCTCCATGGACCACAAACGTATCGGCGACGGTGATACCGGTCCCAATACGGGCGGTATGGGTACCATTGCTCCCAACCCCTATTACACCCCCGACGTCGCTGCACAGTGTATGG
The DNA here is from genome assembly GCA_045596565.1 of Acutalibacteraceae bacterium. Lineage (GTDB taxonomy): Bacteria > Bacillota > Clostridia > Oscillospirales > Acutalibacteraceae > URNF01. The sequence continues at coordinate 727 of JAZOCQ010000012.1, read as the reverse complement.
AAACCGTTTTCCTGCCCACCATCAACGCGATGAAAGCGGAAGGCCGTACCTTTAAAGGTTGCCTCTACTTCGGGTTGATGCTCACCCCAAACGGGCCCAAAGTGATTGAGTATAACTGCCGTTTCGGTGACCCCGAAACACAGGTTGTATTGCCGTTGCTCAAAAGCGACCTGCTCACCGTGATGCAAGCAACCGCAAACGGTACGCTCGCGGATACGGAAGTAGTATTCGAGGATGGCGCCGCTTGCTGTGTAGTGCTCGCTTCCAAAGGTTATCCCGTTAAATACGAGAGCGGCTTTGAAATGACCCTGCCCACCCTTTCCGCCGACACCGAAATCTACATTGCCGGCGCAAAAAAGGACGGCGACAAACTACTGACCGCCGGTGGTCGTGTGCTCGGTGCGGTTGCAAAAGCCGACACCCTGCAAAACGCTGTTAACAAAGCGTATGCGCTTGCAGATACCATTCATTTTGAAAACGCCGTGATGCGCCGTGATATCGGCAAACGCGCTTTGCAGAAAGGACAAAACTAATGGTTTACAGAATTTATGTTGAGAAAAAACAGGGTCTCGCTCACGAAGCGGGTGCACTGACCAAAGAAATCACCGACTTTCTCGGTGTTACCGCACTGAAAAACATTCGTGTGATTAATCGCTATGACGTGGAAGGCATTGAAGAAGCGTTGTTCCGCTATGCTTGCACCACCGTGTTCTCCGAACCTCAGCTG
>JAZOCQ010000011.1:0-14459 GCA_045596565.1 Acutalibacteraceae bacterium | reverse complement strand
CTGCGGTTTTTATTATGTTGGGCCAATCCAATGCTGTCGGTCACGGTATACCGATGAGAGAAGAGGATATCATTCAGACGCCGCTTCAAAACGTTTTCGGGTTGCGCCGTGAAGACAACCAGTCTTTTTGTAATACGGCGCTTTGTTGGAGTGGATACACCAGTTTTGGCATGAATCTTGCCGAAGAACAAGACAATACATATTCCATTCCCAACTGTCTGGCTACCTTGTGGCAAAATCATATTGATAGCGGCAATGCTTTGCACTTGCCCGACTTGTATATCATTCATATTGCTATCGGCGCACAAGGGGTGACCGAAAACTATATGTGGTATCCCGAAAGGGAAAATATATTGATTCCGGGAAAGCTTGGAACGGTAGACATTTCATTATTTCCCTTTTGCAAACATATTTTTGATTTGGTGGAGGATAGTTTCCGAGCTAAAAATCAAGCATACGAAATCATCGGTTTACATTGGCGCGGCGGAGAGAGTGATGCCGATGCCACACAAGCATATCTGGCCGAAAATCTTGAAAAAATCTATCGCAAAATACTGGATGAATTTAATACGGTATTGCATACTCCGCCTATTATTTTGCATAAATTGGTCTGTCACGACAGCATGAGAGAAGTAGACCAAACCGGTGGAAAACTGGAAGGCATGCACTATATTAACTCGGTATTTGAAATCCTTGAAAAGTATTATGAAAACGTAACGATTTTTGACCCGAGCACGGCTCCTCAATTCAAACCCGACATTCGTGGTAACGGCATATTTTTAAGCGATGCTGTTCACTTTACACCCGAAGTGAATCAGTGGATTGCCGACGGCATTTTAAGAGGATACAGCCATATTTAAAGTGAAAACACCCATTGCTAGACCTCTCTTAGAGAAGTCTCACAATGGGTGTTTTTAATTTTGTTATGAACCCGAAGGAGATGTTTTTTTGTGGTTATTTATTGCTTGACTTTTGCGGAAATGGTATTGAAAATTTCCATGTTTCATCATTTGTTGTGTATGGCCTCAATATTATACATAGTAGCAAAAGCGGTTAAATTACCAAATTTCAAGTATTTTTTGACAACCATAAATCGTAAGCTTAAAGTAACACGCATTTATAAAAAAATCACAAGAACACTATTGACAATCACTCGACCTTATGCTAGTATATTTATGGAGAATACGAGATAGGGGGTGGGATGGCGATGAAATATCCGGGAACTACAATCGAAGTTCTTACAATACAAAAAGGCAGTTCGAAGTTGCTGTTTGACGGTATATTTGCTGCAGGAGGTATCACACTTTCCCAGGTTTCTAATATGACAGGACTTGAACCGTATCTTATTCAGAACTGGGTGAAGCGAAAATTTGTCAGTTCCCCCGTTAAAAAATTATATTCAAGAGCGCAGTTTGCTAGAATCATTATTATAAACATGCTAAGGGAGTCACTGCAAATCGAATCCATCTGTAATCTTTTGCAAGTAATAGGTGGAGAGGTTGATAATGAATTTGACGATTTTATAAAAGATGATGAACTTTACCATCGGTATTTTGATATGATTTGCGATGGCGAAATTGACTTATCTGATGAATCCGTTGTTTTAAAAACGGCACAAAATGCCGCACAGGGTTTCGAAGAGAAAATTCCCGCTGCGAAGCAAAAACTGGCAAGGATATTGCAAATTATGCTTTACGCACATACGGCATCAAAACTTCGCGATTCGGCAAAGGAGTTGCTTTCAACATTACAATAGCAATTCCGAGAAAGGGGAAATTTAAATGTTTTTAGTTGAATGGTGGAATTCCTTGGGTTTAGCATCACAGATATTGTACTGCATCGCTATTCCCGCGACATTGGTGTTGTTAATACAAACACTACTTATGTTTTTTGGTTTTGATGATAGTGCCGACGGGGATATAGAAATGGATGCGGCCGATGGTGATTGGGATGGCGACATTTTAGGGGAAGATGTCGATATTGATGCCGTATCGGGTCTGGAAAGCCTACATATTTTCACTTTTAGAGGCGTACTCGCTTTCTTTATTATATTCGGATGGGTGGGCATTGTGATGCAGTCCGCGGATATAAATCTCCCCATCACCTTAATTGTTGCAACAGCTTGCGGCTTTGCAATGATGGTTGGTATAGCTTATTTATTTAAGATGGTTATGCGGCTTAAAAGCGACGGAACTGCGGATAATCGCAACGCATTAGGTTGTGCCGGGAAGGTGTATCTCACCATACCGCCCTCACGTTCGGGCGAGGGAAAAGTCAACATTATGCTCCAAGGCGCTTATGTTGAACGGAATGCCGTTACCGATGAAACTGTAAGTATCCCTACCGGTTGCGAGATAATCGTTGTCGGAACAAGCGGACAGACAAGTCTCATCGTTAAACGAAAATAAATTATAAAACGGAGGAAAATTTTATGACCCCTGAAATCATCTTTTTAATCTCTGCAATAGTACTTGTTTTGGTATCTTTTATTGTATGGATATGCTCGAGATACAAAAAATGTCCTTCTGACAAGATTATGGTCGTCTACGGTTCTATCGGTAAAAACGGTGATGGTTCAAACCGCAGTGCAAAATGTATTCACGGCGGCGCCGAGTTTATTATTCCTGTTTTTCAGTCATATGCATATTTAGACCTGACGCCTATTTCTATTCAGGTTGACCTTAAAAATGCGCTTTCTAAGCAAAACATCCGCATTGATGTGCCATCAAGATTTACTGTTGGAATCTCCACAGAGCCCGGTGTTATGCAAAACGCAGCAGAACGGCTTTTAGGACTCCAACTTTCTGAAATTCAAGAACTTTCAAAGGATATTATCTTCGGTCAGTTGCGACTTATCATTGCCACGATGGATATCGAAGAAATTAATACCAATCGTGATAAATTTCTTGCGGCTGTTAGCGAAAACGTTGAGAGCGAACTGAAAAAGATTGGCCTTCGTCTTATCAACGTTAACGTTACCGATATCAGTGATGAATCCGGTTACATAGCCGCTCTTGGTAAAGAAGCCGCGGCAAAAGCTATCAACGATGCAAAGAAGAGCGTTGCAGAGCAAGACAGAGAAGGTTCTATCGGTGAAGCCAATGCCAAAAAGGAACAAAGAATCGAAGTATCTAAGGCTGATTCCCTTGCCATTGAAGGTGAAAATGAAGCCAAGATGAAAATTGCAATGTCCGATGCGGCTCTTAGAGAAAAAGAGGCAGAAGCGCTCAAAATAGCAACAACTGCAGAAAAAACCCAGGCAGCAAAGGCTCTGGAAGAATCTTATGCGGCTGAACAAGCGGCTGAAAAAGCCAGACGCGATAAGGAACAGGCAACCTTGGAAGCCGATGTTATCGTTCGCGCGGAAGCCAGAAAGAAAGAATTGGAACTTGCGGCCGAGGCTGAGGCTGAGCAAATCCGCAGAAAAGCCAAAGGTGAAGCAGACGCTATATTTGCCAAAATGGAAGCCGAAGCCCGCGGTGTTGAGGAAATTCTGAAAAAGCAGGCGGCAGGTTTTGCAGAGGTTGTCAAATCCGCAGGCGGCGATGCCGATGCCGCGCTTAAACTTCTCATTGCAGACAAGCTTGAAGACCTTATGCGTGTGCAGGTTGATGCCGTTAAAAACATTAAGATTGATAAAGTTACTGTTTGGGACGGCGGGCAAAACGGTGATGGCAAAACTTCCACGGCAAACTTTATTTCGGGTATGATGAAGTCGGTTCCGCCTCTGGATGAAGTGTTCGCAATGGCAGGTATGCAGTTGCCTTCACTTCTCGGTCAAAAGGTTTCCGAATATACCGCGGAATCTTCGAATGTGCCTGTTGAGGCAACGGAAGAACTCCCGGCTGAGTAATCTCTGAATTTAAAAAACAGCAAGTTGCCAATAGCCATATTCGGAGAAGATGAATAACCTTAATAATTTGATTATTAGTGGTTGGTTATCTAAATCAAGAGCCTTTTCAAAAGAAAAGGGCATCACAACCGTTGTGATGCCCTTTTTCATATTCTTATTTTTCAATTTTTGCAGAGATGGTATTAAAAATTTCCTTTGTTTCTTGTGCGGTTTTGCCGTTGAGTACTAAGATTTCGTCGCCCGATTGTAATACGACGGCGGCATCGCATTGGATATAGCAGTAGCGGGTATAGTCCCCAAATTCGTCGTTGCGGAAAGCGCCCATGTGCAGCCGTGCAGAGCCGAAGCCAAAGGTGCGCATACCCGCTTTCACGCCTTCGCAGTATTGGATGGTGTCAACGTCTGCATAGGGGAATTCCAGGTCCTCATAGTAGGTCGCGTGCACCGTAAAGGCGGTTTCGCCATACTGCATTTCAATATCGCCGGTGAACATGAGAATGCCGACAAACACGAGCAATAACAGCATGAGAACAGTGGTGACCAGCACGGCCATTTTATTGTTTTTTTGCTTCGCGTCATATATAACGCCCGCTTTGCGGTGCTTTGCGTAAATGCTGTAGGAATACAGCAGCGGCCATATAATGCCGGTTAAGATAGATATTGCACCGATGCTTATCATCCACGGCATCGGCAGAAATGCCGCGCCCAATATTACCAATCCGCAAAGCACATACACTTTGCCGCCCAAACGATGGGTTTTGTTCCAGTTTTCTTCATTGCCCAGTGTCCAGAATATACGGATGCCCATTGTGCGGTTTGCTTTGATTTTGGGCAGATAGTTGCCGATGACAATAAACATCACACCCAGCAATAACGGCAGTATGCGGATGGCGTTGATGGTACCGCCCAATGCGACGTTGTACAGCATACCGTTTGCTGCCAATGAGACGGCGGGCATAATCCAAAAGATGATGCCAAAAGCTTTCGGATTCTGGTCTTTTTGTTTTTTGTCCAGAGAGGTTACCCACAAGCACAGCCAGTAGAGCGCTAATAAGATGAGCGGTAAGCCGAATACGGCAAAAGCTTTGGGAGAAGAACCGTCCGCGACGCCGTCTGCACCCCAGTGAGTCGTCATTCTCTCGGGCAATTTATCCCACAACAGCAAACCGGCAATAATTGGCGACAGTGTCACCAAAGAGGACAGCAAAATTTTGATTTTATTTTTCTTCAACATATTGACTCTCTCCTTTCAAATCGGCAATCCACAGCATTGTTTCTTCTAACACGGAGGTGTTGATTTCATAAAAAATGAATTTACCCTCTCGCGTATCCCGAATCAAATCTGCCTCTTTGAGCACCGATAAATGACGGGATATGGATGCGGCGGTGACAGGGAAGTGGTTGGTGATTTCGCCCGCTGACAATCTGCCTTTTTTCAGCATGTTCAAAATATCACGCCGAATAGGGTCGGCAAGCGCTTTTAAAGTCCGTTGTAGTGACACAAGACACTCTCCTTTAACATTTAATCTAATTGTTAATTGTAGTATAGCATCGCCTTTTTGTTTTGTCAAGAGGGAATTATATTTTTTCTGATATTGACATACTAACGGGGGTGGGATACAATACAAATGAGCTATTTGGGAAAGGAAGCGAATCTATGAAGAAGGAATATATGGCGCATCCGTCCACCGTGTGCGGTGCGGAATTTTTTACGTATACCGACGGCAAAGCGAAAGGCGTGCGTGCGGTCAGACTGTATAACGGCAAATTGGATTGTACGGTCATTTTGGACAGAGCGATGGATATTTTCCGCTTGTTTTATAAAGGTACTTGCGTTTCGTATATCTCCAAAAACGGTTTGGTGTCGCCGATGCTATGTGAGAGCGGTGCTTACGGTTTTCTTAACAGTTTTGATGCGGGCTTTTTATATACTTGCGGACTGGATAATATCGGTGGTCCCATTGAGAAAAACGGCAGACAGTTGTTGCAACACGGCAGTTTATCGTATATCCCCGCCGAAAATGTGCACGTTGAGACGACCGAAGCAGACGGGGAATATACCATTTCCTTGGTCGGTGAAATGCATTTCACGGCTCTGTTCGGTTGTCATCTCACATTAGAGCGCACCATCAGTATGTCTTATCTCGGTGATACGCTGACGGTGAACGATAAGGTGACCAACTGTGCATTCTCGCCTGCGGAATATATGTTGATGTATCATTCCAATATTGGGTATCCGTTGCTCAGTGAGCGGGCGCGGTTGCAGGTGGAAAGCGAACGCATTGATGCAGTCAGTGAAAATCCCGACTTTGAAAATTGTTATTCTTTCACTGCGCCTAAGGCTGATTGCGCCGAAGAGGTGTTCTTGCACACGTTGCGGGAAGGAAAGGGCGTTAAAGCGCGTTTACAAGGCGAAACGCTGGCGATGGACGTAACCTTTGACAGCGCTGCGTTCCCGTATTTGGTGGAATGGAAAAGTATGGCATGCGGGGAGTATGTGGTGGGCATTGAGCCGTCTACCATGCCGATGCCCGAAAAGGTATACCGCACCATTGCGGCGGGAGATACCGATACATACACTGTCACCTGGAAATTTGAGGAACGATAAAATCCGTACACATCACACCCGCGTTGCTGCTGCGCGCGGGTGTTTTTTTCGGTATAAATTGTGCCTTTCGTGTTGACATTGGGTTGGTTTGTGGTATAATATTTTACTAAAGTATAGATGCGCGCACGCGTTAAAGTATAGTAGGAGATGGAATTATGGAACATTTGGATATAGTGCAGGTATTTTCCGATAAAAGTCTTATCGGCACGCAGGTGGTGATTTGCGGTTGGGTGAGAACGGCAAGAGAATCCAAAAATGTCGCGTTTATTGAACTCAATGACGGTACCACTTTGAGGCATATCCAAATCGTTGTGGATAAAGCAAAGGATATTGCGTATGAGCCGGCGATGAAACTCGGTTGCTCGCTGAAAGTGGTCGGCACGGTGGTGCAAGCCAGAGAAGACGCGGTGGAAATCGATGCCAAAGAAATTACCGTGTTGGGCGAATGTCCTGCGGATTATCCATTGCAGAAAAAGCGGCATACGTTGGAATTTTTGCGTACCATGCCGCATTTGCGTGTGCGCACCAACACCTTCAACGCTGCGATGCGTGTGCGTTCTGTGCTCGCAAGTGCATTGCATCGCTATTTCCAAGACAGAAATTACGTGTACGTGCAACCCCCGCTGATTACCGCCAGTGACTGCGAGGGCGCGGGCGAGATGTTCCAGGTGACCACTATCGGTTACACCGATAAATATGAAAACGCTGAGGACTATTATGCCGACGACTTTTTCGGTAAACGTGCGGGACTGAGCGTGTCTGCACAGTTGGAGGGCGAAGTCGCCGCTATGGCGTACGGCAAGATTTACACCTTTGGTCCCAGCTTCCGTGCAGAAAACAGTAACACCCCTCGCCACGTTGCGGAATTCTGGCACATCGAGCCGGAAATCGCATTTGCGGAGTTGCCGGACGTGCTGAAAATTGCCGAGGGTATGATTAAATACGTTATCGGTGAATTGCTCCAAAAATGTCCTGACGAAATGAAATTCTTTGATGAACGGTTTGAACCGGGTCTGATTAAAAAACTGGAAGATTTGATTGCCAACGATTTTGCGGTGATGGAATACACCGAGGCAATTGACATTCTCAAAAACTCCGGTGAAGAGTTTACCTACCCGGTGGAATGGGGCGCCGATTTGCAGACCGAACACGAACGCTATATTGCGGAAACCGTCTGCAAAAAAGCGGTGTTCCTCATCAACTATCCCAAAGCAATTAAATCTTTTTATATGAAACAAAACGCTGACGGCAAAACGGTTGCCGCGGCGGATTTGCTGGTGCCGGGTGTGGGCGAAATCATCGGCGGCAGCGAACGTGAAGCGGATTATGATAAACTGGTCAACGAGATGAAAGCCCGCGGTATGAACTTGGATTTGTATAAGGATTATCTCGATTTGAGAAGATACGGTTCGGTGCCGCACGGCGGTTTTGGCCTTGGTTTTGAACGCTTGATTATGTACGTGACCGGCATCAAAAACATCCGCGACGTGATTTTGTATCCCCGTACGGTTGGTAGTATACGATAAGGTGGCTATGAAAATGGCATATTCTTTAAAAGTTCCCAAAGGGTACAAATCTGCTTTGTCTTTGAGGGAAACCCAACACGCAATTAAATATATCAAGGATACGTTCCAGCAGACATTGGCGTTCGCGCTCACCCTTGACCGCGTGACAGCCCCGCTCATTGTGCAGTCGGGCAGCGGTATCAACGACGACTTGAACGGCGTGGAACGCAAGGTGGATTTTTCCATGAAGGAAATGGATTGCAACGCTGAGGTGGTGCAATCCCTCGCCAAATGGAAACGTATGGCGCTGTATCGGTACCAATACAATGCCGGTGAAGGCATCTATACGGACATGAATGCTATCCGCCGCGATGACGATGTGGATAATATCCATTCTATTTTTGTCGACCAGTGGGATTGGGAGAAGGTTATCAGCCGCGAAGACAGAACGGTGGCGTATTTGCAAGATACGGTGCGCGCAATTGTCAAAGCGATTGCGTTTACCAATCGCAAAGTACATATGCGTTGTCCGAAACTTGGCGAAACGGTGATTGCAGAAGAACCGTTTTTCATCACTTCGCAGGAATTGGAAGATATGTATCCCGATAAAGCTCCCACCGAACGTGAAAAACTGATTTGCAAACAACACGGCACGGTGTTTGTGATGCAGATTGGCAGCACGCTCAAAAGCGGTGTGCGTCACGGCGGCAGAGCGCCTGACTATGATGATTGGGCATTAAACGGTGATTTGCTCATTTGGAATGCGGTATTGGAAGATGCGCTGGAAGTGTCTTCAATGGGTATTCGTGTGGACAAAGAGGCATTGCGGGAACAGTTGACCGCGTGTGATGCGTTGGACCGTTATCAGTATCCGTACCATGCGATGATTGATGCAGAAACGTTGCCGCTCACTATCGGCGGCGGCATCGGACAGTCCCGTCTTTGTATGCTGATGTTGGGCAAAGCACACGTCGGCGAGGTGCAAGCGTCGGTTTGGCCGGAACAAATGGTGCAAGAATGTTCTCAAAACGGCATTGAATTGCTGTAATCTTATTTTCAACAAATGTATGTACTTGTGAAAGGAGTGTGCGGTATATGGGATTGATACGATGGCGTAGCTGTGTGATTGCCGACACGAAAGTATATATATTTGGGAGGAAACAAACATGCAAGTAAACGGTATTGATTTTAACACATATTTTCACAACTATCCCGATGATAACGGGTATTTCGGTAAATACGGCGGTGCGTATATCGACGACGATTTGCGTCGCGCGATGCAGGAAATCGGTGAAGCGTATTTCACCATCTGCAAATCCAGAAAATTCATTGATGAACTGCGCCGTATCCGCAAAGAGTTCCAAGGCCGTCCCACCCCGATTTCGCATCTGGAAAGATTGTCCAACAAACTTGGCAGGGTGCAGTTGTATGTCAAACGCGAGGATTTGAACCACACCGGCGCACACAAACTCAACCACTGTATGGGTGAAGCCCTGCTTGCCAAATATATGGGCAAGAAAAAGGTGATTGCGGAGACGGGTGCAGGTCAGCACGGCGTAGCACTCGCCACGGCAGCGGCGTATTTCGGTCTGGAATGTGACATTTATATGGGCGCGGTGGACATCAAAAAACAAGCGCCCAACGTTGCCCGCATGAAAATTCTCGGCGCCAACGTGATTGAGGTCACCGAGGGTCTTGCCACCTTGAAAGAGGCGGTCGATGCGGCGTTTGCGGCGTATAAAAAAGATTATAAAGATTCTATTTATTGTATCGGCTCGGTTCTTGGTCCGCATCCGTTCCCTGTGATGGTGCGTGATTTTCAGAGTGTTATCGGTATTGAAGCAAGAGAACAGTTTGTGGAAATGACCGGTGACTTGCCGGATGCGGTGGTCGCGTGCGTGGGCGGCGGTTCCAACGCGGCGGGTTTCTTTGCGGGCTTCCTGAATGACCCGGTGGACATCTACGGTATTGAACCGTTGGGCAGAGGTGCTACGCTGGGTGACCATGCGGCATCGCTCAAATACGGCACCGAGGGCATTATGCACGGCTTTAACAGCATCATGCTCAAAGACGAAAACGGCGAACCTGCTCCCGTGTATTCGGTTGCGAGCGGTCTCGATTACCCCTCGTCCGGTCCGGAACACGCTTTCTTGCGGGATTGCGGTCGCGTGAAATACGATGTCATTAATGACGAAGAAACCATCGATGCGTTCTTCGAACTGTCCCGTATGGAGGGTATTATCCCCGCTATTGAAAGCGCACATGCTGTCGCTTATGGCATTAAATTGGCGCAAAAACTCGGCAAAGGTTCGGTGCTTATCAATCTGTCGGGCCGCGGCGATAAGGATATGGATTACGTCATTGAAAAATATGGTATTCGCTAAATAACAGCAAAAAGCCATACGGGTTAACCGTATGGCTTTTTTGTGTCGTTGACACGGCTTTATAAAGAGAGTATAATAATGTAGTATAAAAATGAGGAGGTGTTTGCCGTGCTGAAAAAGTGGGTAGCGGTGTTGTGCATATTGGTGTTGTTTTGCACCGGTTGTATGGATGTCGAATCGTATTTGCAACCGCCCGGTGCGCAGGGACAACAGCGCGCGGTGCAACAAGCCTTGGAAGAAGCGCTCAAAGCGGAGGGGTATGCCGCTTCGTATATTCTCAAATACCCCGTTGGCGGTGACATTTCCTCTGCGTTTTTACTGTTGGATGAAAACGGTGCGCAAACTGATGCCGATCAAGCGGTAATGGCGGTTGCGTTGTACGCACCTGCGGCGGGGCAACATACCCATATTCGTTTGTTACATTGTGGAGAAACCGGTTGGTATACAGTCAATGATATTAAGGGACAGGCAAAGGACCTCCACAAAGTGGCACTGGGCGACTTGGACGGTAATGGTAAACAGGAGTTGCTGGTGGGCTGGCAGTTATACAGTAGTGATTATCAACTCAGTGTGTATACGCTGTCCGGCAGATTGCAGGAAACAGCCGATATCGGCAGATATACTGCGTACACAGTTGGGGATTTGAGTGAACACGCGGGTGATGAAGTACTGTTATTGCATATTGCTGACACAGTGCGTGCTACTCTGTGTAAATGGACTCCGGATACCATGAAAACCTTGGGAACTGCACCTTTGCGTGCAGATGTTCGTGCGTTTGAAAGAACATTACTCGGAAAAATCAGCACGGGGGATATCGGTTTGTATGTGGATACCGTTCTGGAAAGCGGCAAATCCGCTACGGCGTTGATTTACTGGGATGGCAATGGGTTGCAGGTGCCTTTATATCGCACCGGCGCCGCCGCCTCCCGTCTTGCCGACAGAGCAGCGGGTTTTCGGACAAAGGACATTGACCATAACGGTGTGCCGGAAATTCCGGTAACCGTGCCGCTGAATGGCGCCAACGTGGAAATCGCACAAAGTTGGCAATGGCTGACCGAGTGGTACACTTGGGACGTCACCGCCGGCGCGGCTGTGCGGCAGTCTGCGGGTATTGTCAACAGCGATGATGGGTATTATATTGAATTGGATGCGACATGGTTGTCGACTTTGTCCACGCGCTATGATGCAACTACCTGCACTCTATGGTTGGAAACGGTGAACAGCAAGGGGCAAAAACAGCCGTTTTTGGCTATTCAACATACTGACGGCACTAAACAATCGTCAGATAATACGTATGATTTTGAGGAATTGCCGGGTGAATTGCCGTTACGGATTTGGTATGAAACGGAGGCCCCGTACCGCCTAACTATGGAAAAAGTCAGCTATATGCTGGTGCAGTGGTAGGATTGCTAAACGAAAGGAGAAACGCCTTGAAACGCATTTTGGTTTGTGAAGATGAAGCGTCTATCCGCGATTTTGTGGTATTTAATTTACAGAATGCCGGCTTTCTTGTGGAACAAGCAGTAAGCGGCGAACAGGCGTTGGAAATATTTGCGGCACAAAAAGAGCCGTTTGCCGTTGCAATTCTCGATGGTATGCTGCCAGGGATAGATGGTTTTGCCGTTTGTCGCGCGTTGCGTGAGCAGGATGCTTTTTTAGGAATTATTATGCTCACCGCCCGTTCGCAGGAAGCGGAAAAGGTGGAAGGTTTACAGTGCGGTGCGGATGATTACGTCACCAAACCTTTCAGTATGGCAGAATTGCAAGCGCGCGTGGATGCTTTGTGCCGTCGTGTGCAAATTTTGCGTGAACGGGATAGCGCGTATACGGATAAATTGTACCGTGGCGGTTTTGTGCTGGATATCAGCAACCGCACACTGCAAATGCAGGATAAAACGGTGGTGTTAACCCCGGTTGAATTGCAATTATTGGAATTTTTCTTTACGCACCCCACACAATGTCACACACGCACCGAAATTTTACGGTACGTGTGGGGGGAGGCGTATGCCGGCGACCATAAGGTTGTGGATGTCAACCTGCGTCGTTTGCGTATGAAATTGGAACAAGACCCCTCCAATCCGCGACATTTGATTACGGTTTGGAGAAAAGGGTATAAATGGGAAGATTAAAAAGGAGGTGCGACGGCACGTGAAAAAAAGCATTACCTATCGCTGGTTCGTCTACGGCTTTTCCATGATAGCCGCCGTGCTGGTCTTAATAGGCACCGTATTGGTGCTGTTATTGCGTGGCTTTTATCAGCAGCAGGTAACAGATGTATTGGAAGACCGCGCAACCCTCTATCGTCGTTCGGCGGTGCTCAGTGTGACCTCTGCCGCTGAATGGGAGCGCACCGCGCTGACGTATGTGGAGAATTTCGCTGATAAAGAATTGATGGAGTTACAGGTGCTGTCTGCTAACGGTTCTGTTTTGGCGTCGTCTACAGGCTTTGTTTCTGTCGGAAGAGATGCGGGTGTTGATTTTGTTGCAGCGCAGGCGGCAGGCGGCAGTATTGTGCGTGGCGGCCGTAACGGTACCGGTGAACATATTATGGCGCTGACCGCATTGGAAAAAGATGAAAACGGCGCGCAAATCGGCGCTTTGCGCTATGTGGTATCCATGCGGTTGGTGGACAAACAACTGTTGCTCGCCGCTTTCGGTATTGGTGTTGTGGTGCTTTGCATTTTGTTTTTTACCGCTTTGGTGGGATTGTACTTTATCCGTTCTATTGTGCAACCTGTCAAAGAAATCGGCAGAGCGGCACGGCGTATCGCCAAAGGAGAATATGCGTATCGTGTGGAAAAACACAGCCACGATGAGTTGGGAGAGCTTTGCGACACTATCAATTATATGGCGGGTGAAATTGAGCACTCCGAAAAACTTAAAAATGAATTTATTTCGGCGGTTTCTCATGAATTGCGCACCCCGCTCACCGCTATTCGCGGTTGGACCGAAACATTGCGTGCGGCGGGAGATACGGATGCACGATTACAAGAAAAAGGTTTGGATATCATTATGAAAGAAACCGACCGCCTAACCGATATGGTGGAGGAATTGCTGGATTTTTCGCGTATGCAAAACGGCAAACTTTCTTTGCAATTTGAAATGGTGGATGTGGCCTCTGTTTTGGAAGATACGCTGCTTTTATTCCGTGAACGCGCGGAGAAAAAAGGCGTGACGGTGCAGTATGTTGGGCGCGGCGGTTTACCGCACATCAGCGGGGACGCTGACCGCTTGCGGCAGGTGTTTATTAACGTCTTAGATAATGCGGTGAAATATACCGATGCGGGCGGAACGATACGGGTGGATTATGCCGCTCTTCCCAAAGCGGTACAAGTGGTGGTCGGCGATACCGGCAGCGGTATCCCGCCCGAGGCGATAGCGCTTGTCAAACGGAAGTTTTATAAAGGGGATACCACCCGTCCCGGCTCGGGTATCGGACTTGCCGTCGCGGACGAAATCGTGAAAGGTCACGGTGGCAGTCTCGAATTGCACAGCGAGTTAGGACAGGGAACCAGTGTTATTTTAACTTTCCCGCTTTAAGAGGAGAATGTATATATGAGCGAAAAACAACAAACCGTGAAAAAGACTTCTATCGGCGGACAAGCGTTGATTGAGGGTATTATGATGCGCGGACCCCAGACCACTGCAATGGCGGTGCGTCACGTTTCGGGTGAAATTATTGTGGAGGATTGGGAGACCGAGGGGCAAAACAAATCCCGCTTTATGCGGTTACCGTTTATCCGCGGTATTTTCAATTTTATTGATTCGATGCGGTACGGCTATAAATGTCTGATGCGCTCGGCGGAACTCAGTGGTATGGAAGAAGTTGAGCAAGATGAAAAACCGCTCAGCAGTTGGGTGATGAACACACTGATGGTACTTTCCGCCGTTATCGGTATCGGCTTGGCGGTGGTACTGTTTATGTGGTTGCCTGCCTTTTTGTTCCGTTTGCTGATACAAGCAGTCCCTTCTTTCAACACCGCGGTTATTCGAGGCGTGTTTGAAGGCGTATTCCGCATTTTGCTGTTTGTGGGATATGTTGCAGTCATTTCGCTGATGAAGGATATTCGGCGAGTGTTCATGTACCACGGCGCAGAGCATAAAACGAT
>JAZOCQ010000010.1:0-7122 GCA_045596565.1 Acutalibacteraceae bacterium | reverse complement strand
TTAGCGCCTTTATAAACCGATTCATATTCAAAGCGTCTGGTGGTAATATTGAAGCCATTTACACCGAATTGGCCACCATTCTCTTTACCATAATAAGCAGACACATATTTGGTTGTTCTCTCTAATGCATCAATACCGACGCAAATGCCCTGTTCAAAACCGTTTGCACCAGCTTCTGCCAACAGGTTTTGATAGTCATCAGGAGACCATTCCAAACCGGGCAACTTGCTCTCCATACCCAAGTCTTCGATCAACTTTTTGTTAAAAGCAACAACCTCAAAGGTTGCCTGATGCGGCACAGCAAACAGTTCTTTTCTGCCATTCACATCGAAAGTGTAGCTTTCTTTAATGTTATTGGGGATATATTTTGCTTCGGGGTCAGCTTCAACGTACTTAGTGATAGGTCTAATCCAACCTTGGAACAAATAGGACGGAACCTCACCCGCTTCGTCCCACATAATGTGTGCGCCTTTACCCAGAGCCGTATTGGTCTGCATATATTCGCGGCCATCATCATAGGAACCGTGTGTCCAATATTCAAACTTGATGTTGATATTGGGATACAACTTTTTCAAAACGTCGAACATTGCATCATAGTCAGTGGGACGTACCGTATCAACTGCGACAATCAACTCGTCACATTTGATATCATAGTTTGCACCGGCGTCATCCAAGGGAGTGAAGTCTATCGTCTGACCAGAACTACTGCCATAACCTTTTTTGGTAGTGGTAGTGGTGGTTTTCTTGGTCTTAGAGGTCTTAGACTTAGAGGTTTTAGAAGTCTTAGACTTGTTCGTACCCTTAGAATCATTGCCTTGCTGGTCATTGTCGCCAGCACTCACGTCATCATCGTCTTGGTCGTCATTACCAACAGTATCATCGTTGGAATCGACACTATCGTCTTCCACCCAGACACTGTAGTAGCTCCACTCATCGCCCGTGTTTGTACAACCGGCCATCAAAGTGACCAGCATCAAAGCAGACAAAAGCAATGCAAGAACTTTTTTAGTCATACCATTTCTCCTCTTTTCTAATTTTTTCAAAACCGAGGAAATAGGCAAGTATGCACTTGCCTATTTCTCGATTATAACCATTGCGAATCGACGTGCAGTTTATTCCTGAACGTCAGGTTCATTGGTTGCGGGAGCATCTCCTGCAGCCGCCTCTGCCAGAGCAGCAGCGGCTTTCTTCTTTTTGCGGCTCAGCAACACCAGAAGCAGTGCTACAGCAGTCAATACCACAACACCGGCACCGATAATTACGAAAATCCAAACGTTATTTTCTTTCGCCGGTTTACGTTTTTTGACAACTTTTTTGCTGCCGCCTTCATCGTCATCATCATCGTCATCATCATTGTCGTCATCGATGATGTCATCATCATTTACATCCGTGTCATCGTCTTTCACTACACCCTGAACGTTGTTGGTGTCGTCGTCTTCTTCTTCGTCTTCGTCCCAATCGATTTCTTCATCTTCTTCGTACTCTTCGTCATCCTCTTCAGTGGGAGGAATGGGAGTTACAAAATCATCAGGCTGATAGAAAGCCATTTCATAAACCGTGGGCAAGGGAGTAGTATCGCCACGCACGTTAGCAGTCAAACGGAACTCGCTAGCATTCACAGGTGCAAATTCGATAACATCCGCACCGCCACCGCTCGCAGAAACGGTGAATTTGGTTTCGCCTTCCGGCAAAATGGCTTTCCATTCGCCTTGTTCATCAAGGTATTCAATGGTGTAGCTCTGAGCGAAACCAACGCCCCATTTCACAGCAATACGACCAACCAATTCACTATCTTTCTTGTCAAGTTTCATGGTAACAGGCTTAGACATAGAAAGCTGATAGGTGGTAGCAATTTCACCGTCGAACATGTTTTTAGTGATAGCGTTGGAACCATCAAGAACTTTATACTGTTTGTAAGAAGCATCGCCCTTGACAATAGTCAATTCTTTCCAACCGGCAGGCACATAGATAGAGGTCTCGCCGGCCAAATCCACATAGTAACCGAATTCCTCGTTGAGGTAATCGGGGGTGTGGTCATAACGAGTCAGTTTTTTGCCATCGCAGGTCACTTCGGCAGCGGTTACACCCAGTGCCAAGATGATCTGACGACGAGAGCCTTCTTTGTTGGTAATCGAGAAGACGCCATTTTCCACCGGTGCATTGGTGTATACTTCAGTGGTGTACTTAAAGTTGTGGAAGTCTTCAGATTGGCCAACTTTGGTGTAAATCTTGGTTTCGCGCGCTTCATCAGGGGGAGTAATTAAGAGAGATTCATGCTCGGAATACGGAGTGTTTTCCTCATCGTGCATCTCGGTCATCAACTTCATAGTATCAGGCAAGTTGATAGCTTTCACAGCACCGCCCTTGACATAAACGGGCATGTAATCGATGGGTGCTTCCACCATGAGCGTCTGGTTGCCTTTTACCTTTTCTTTAGTAAAGAGATTATACCAGGTGCTGCCGTTAGGCAAAGTTACCATCGTAGTGTGCACATCTTCGTTAACAACAGCACATACCAGGAAGTCATCGCAGAACAGATACTCATTATCAATGTTACGCAGCGAGAGGCTGTACGGATACGCCACCATAAAGCCCTTGACAATCGGGTCAGAGGTGAGGCTGGCATCCATAGCAGCATCCATGATGCTGGGCGCGATGTTTTGACGCAGATAATAATAGTTGCCAAAGTTAGCAGTCGAAGAATAACCCATTGTCCAAGGAGTTTTGATGTAATAACCGTGTTGACGCATATAGGGAGAGAAGGTGGACAATACAGTCCAACGGTTATACAAATCATTACTCGGCATGTAAGAGAAACCACCGATATCGGAACCGTACAGGTTGAAGCCGCCGGCACCTCTGGCAATCAAATCGCGTACTGCACCGTAGAAGCCCTCATAGGTAGCCCGTTGGTCACCTTGGAACTGCGAGGTCCAATATTGAGAACCGGCAGAACCGGAACGAGAAATCAACACGAAATCGTTGCCGAGTTTCTCAGCCCAAGCTTCGCTGGCATATTTGCCATAGAAGTAGGAACTCAGGTTGTGCGCTTCCATAGCATCCATACCCGAGAAAGTAGTACCGTTATAGGTGAGGTTTTCACCCATATCGATCATACTACCGCCGCCTTGCCAGCCCATCATTTGTCCCTGTTTAACAGAAACCCAATCTTTGAAGCTGGGGTTGGTAGTATCCAACCAGCTGGACGCACTAAAAGTATAGTAACCGGTTAATTGCAATTGCAATGTGTTATACACATACGGATAACCGGTGCAGGTGAACTTGTCACCCTCCTTCACAGGAGTTTCCGACGGATAGCTGCCAAGCGTAGTGCGCATGCCATCAATAGATTCATACGGACGCATCCAGGTCAAAACTTTTATGTTGTTCTTTCTGGCGTACGTCATAGCCACAGCATTATCTGCTGAACCTTCACCATAGAAAACTTCAGGATAAAAATTGTAACGAGTTTTGTAGCCTTCCAACACAGCTTCCATGTTTTGGAATGCATTGTTGCTGTAATCAGTGCTGTTTTCACCATTCCAAGCCGCGGAGGAAGCACCGGCCCAGAAACCGAAGGTCCATTCCTCGGTCATACCGGAGGTACCGGTCAAATCTGTATATTTCTTGAGGTTTTCCAGCGGCTCACCTGTCCAGAGGTAGAAATCAAGTTTATCGCCTTGGAACGTAATGGTGTATTTCTCTTTGCTGGCAGCATCTTCGCAACCGAAGTTCGCTTCACCGGGATAGCTCATATTGAACCAAATAGAATATCCACGGTTGGAATGGAACAACGGAACGTTAGCATAAGAATGCTCCGGATCAGAGAAGCAGTCTTTGTTGGTCAACGAGAAATGGTGACCGACAACGTTCGTTTCGCAGTAGCGAGAAGAACCGTTATAGATAGCTTCTTTTTTCGGATTCAAAGGCATTTCGACCATAGTCTGTACGACATCGCCTTTTTGGTTGTAGCCGAAAGAAATCTGCTCGTCGGTGATATAAACAACACGGTCAGTGCCGTTCAAAACTTCCAGAGCGAAGCCATCGCCATTTGCGATGTAACGTACAACCGTACCATCAGTGCCCTTCATAACGACGGCGCCATCAACGGTCGTATACTCAATTTTTTGAATAGAAGAGGGCTCGAAAAGACCAATGTTGCTCACTTCGACCTTCTCTTGATATTCATGTTTGGATTGCAAACGGAAACCGCCTTCTGCGGGGAAGGAAATGTACAACTCTTCGTCATACACATCGCCATCCATTTTAATCACAAAGTAATCTGCTGTTTGTTCTGTAGATTTAACCTTACCCAAATAATACCAGGTGCAGTCCGTTACAATCGGTTCATTTGCACCGTCCAGAGCCAAGTTTTCCCTTGACAGCGTGTGCGCCAACGCGCCCGTCGCAAAAACGGAAAGCAGCAAAGCGACACAGCAGATGCTGGTTAAGGCTTTGAAAAGTTTTCGTTTCATAACACGTTCTTTTCCTTTCTAAAAGAGTAGTTTGGTTTGTATAGACACAATTACAAATAGGTTCTAGGTTCAGGTTGCCGCCTTAACGGCAACCTGAACACATTGTGTAAACCAATTACTCTTTGTGTCGTTTGCTCCAATCAAACTCCCAAAGTTTTTTGTTGGAAGCGTCCCAACCGGGATGATACGGGTTGCCGGCGGGTACGAGTTTCCAACCTTGCTGACCTTCTTCCAACGGTACTTCGTTACCGTTTCTATCCAAAGTAGTAATTTGGAAATTCTTGAATTCGCCGCCACAGTTGTTGTTAGCGAAACCAACATAGCCACCAAAAGCATCATAGCTAATGTTGAAATACAACGGCATGGACTCGGTAGTATCGTTCACAACTTTGTACATCATCACACCGTTAACAACTTCAATAATGACATGCTGCCATTTATTCTTGTCAAAGGTCTTGATGAATTCGTATCCCGCAGGCTCATTAGTAATACGCTGGGTGTTGCCACCATCAAGATTACCAACAAAGTTGAAATTGCCTTCTTGCTCTAAGAATGCCCAAATGCCACCCTTAGCAGTGTCTTCGTTGTACTTAAAGCCAGTTTCATGACCGGTAGAAAGTGCGCCAGAACGTTTCTCGAGCGCCGTATAGGTACATGTGGGATCTTGCACGCCGATTAAAACATAGTTATACCAGTAGTTTCTGGGAGACTGCAAAACATCCACTTCGAGGCGGAAGTTCATGTAGTGGTCAGCCTCTAACATCAGCGTAGAAATGTTACGCAATCTCTCTGCAGGACTAGTAATCTGATTGTTAGCCAATTGCTGGGTAGTAATTCTACCGTCATCGGTCACTTTCCAAATTTCAGACGGTTTCGCCTCTACCAATTTGCCATCGAACGAAGTCCAATACTCATTCGGGTTGGGATCGCCCTTGGTGGACCAATAATTTTCTACAACCTGTTGTTGCGCGTAATAGGCACCGAAATCTAAGAAATCGTTGGAATGGTCGAAATAATATTTCTTGGAAACGGTGTTGTTATATTCGCCATTGATGTTGTTATTCACCGTAATGGAAATATCCAATGTATCCGCAATCGTGACATTCTTCAGCGGCGTGTTGAATTTGAAATCAAAAACGCCATCTTTGTAAGAACGATATTCATCACATTTGAAGTCCACCAACAACGGATATTCGTAACCTTCAGCGGTTTTACCATAAGTGGCAGTAATCGGCAAGGACAGTCTGTCACCCATAGAACGGTCGAGGGTAATATCTTCATACACGTCAGGGGCTTCAGTAATCTCGATAGTTTTCGCATCCAAATCAACAACACGAATGTTATCGAAGAAGGAAGAAGCATCGTTCAAAGCGAAATAGACATGACCGCCGTCATAATCGGCCGGCAGGTTCATAGCCCAAGCCTCTTGGTCATCCAAAGACATATAGGCTACGCCTTCAGAAACGATGATGCGCATATGATGCGTGCCCGCACCGTTATACGCGAATTTGCCGGCTTCACGTATTTGTTGTGTTCCACTTTCAGTCTGATAGTGGAAGTCAACGGAACCGCCGCCGCCGTCGTATTCCAAGAAGAACGCATAACCACCGTCTTTGTTGGTCCAGAACACACCGGTGCCATCATCGGTGTTTTTCGCACCGAAACCAACGGTAACCCATTTGCTGGTACCTTGGAAGTCGAAGTCCAGAATAAAGTTTTCATAAGACTTATTCTTAAGAACAGCAACACCAAAGTTAGATTGCCAGGTGGGCCAATCGTTTTGCCACAACGTACCGCCTACCTCTATACCAGCGCCTTTAAAAGCGTTGGGATCGGTAAACAGATCAGAAGCAGTAAATTTCAAAGCACCATTATCAATAAACCAGTTGTTGTTTTCTTCGTTAACGGAAATCAACGGCTTATTGTTATCCACGGTGGGCAAATACCATGCATCAAAGTCTTCCAATTGAGCAGCATCGCTGAAATCGTAGAAAACAGTGTTTTCTTCATCATAACGATACATAGACGCGTTGGAACCGAGGTCAACCACCTCACCAGAGGCATCCAATTCAGAAATGTTGAAGCGTTTGATGTGGGTGAAACGATCGCTGACGCCAAAGGAAATTTGACCGTGGCCACTTGCAATCTCCTCAGTTCTAGTCGCAACCTCGACACCGTCTTTGCCGGTCAACGTGATGACAGCCTCTCTGCCAACCACGCGCACCTTCAAGGTGTACCATTGATCGGTCAACGTTTTGTTAAAGCGATCGGCAACCTCGCCATTAAGAACATTTTGATCTGCAGTGTAGAAGCTCCAGCCGTCATTAGATACGTCACCGCCGTTACCGATAACCACAGTATTGCCGGTATGACCAATGGCGGTCGGATCACTCAACCAAGTGTATTTACCGCCATCTTGCTCATGGAAACTCAGCACAATCGCACCCGCACTGTCAGCATCACGGAATGCAAACTCCAATTCTGCTTCAAAGTTTTGCAGATCAAGGCGCTCGCTGTCTTTCTTCGCCACCATAGAGGTGGTCACGCGCAGCATTTCACTGGGCTGCCATCCAGCAGCAAAATAGTACCGATAGAACAACCAGTTGCCACCGCCCAAAGCAGTTTCATGATTGTACAGCGTATAGAA
>JAZOCQ010000009.1:0-1596 GCA_045596565.1 Acutalibacteraceae bacterium | reverse complement strand
ACAACCCGTCTGTTCGGATACCGTCATAGTACTCCGTTTATCCGCATCATAAAAATAACGGTAACTTTCTGCAAAAAAATAGGCAAACCCGCTCGCCGCCAAACTTTCCGCTAATAATAACAGTATAGACAACAAGCCGTCCGAAAGTCCCATTACCAACCCACTGGCGAGGGTGGCGCCACCCGCCAACAAAGGTGGGAAAAACTTTTTGCGGGATATCTGCGGCAATACCGCAAATACCCACCGCGCGGCGGATGCCACAGCCACTGCCGCCATATACCGTAACGGAATAGGGGGGTCCCCCTCCAACACGTATCCTGCCAAAGTTGCTATGTAGACAAGAATAGCGCCCGTACCGTCCACCGCTGCCGCCAGACTGACACCAAACGGCGCCATCGTGCCGTATAAATGCCCGCCTGGTACTATTAAGCCCAACACCGTGAAGGTAAGTGCGGTCAATAACTTCACACCGCTTGTCTGCTCGGCTGCTGTATCACTCTGTACACGCGGCATCGCGCCCACCGCTGTTTTTTCTTTCAACATCCTCACCACCGTACAAAATTCCGTGTTATACACGTTCTCCTACCAGTATATACAAGCCTGCACGATAATTTTGTCGTAAACCAAGTGCGTTTTTTGCTGTTTTTGCGGTGGAAATGACCGAAAATACAAAAAGCGTGTATACGGCACACCGCATACACGCTTTTATTTCTATTATGCTCTGTGCCATTTGACACCCTGCGGGGTATCTTCCAGCACAATGTTTTTGGCTTTGAGTTCATCGCGGATACGGTCCGCCTCTGCCCAATTCTTTTCCGCTCTGGCTTTTGCACGCGCCTCAATCAACGCCTCGATTTCCGCATCCCCCTCGGTATCGTCGGTGCGGGAATACAACAGTCCGAGCACGTCACACAATTCGCCGTACAACGTTTGTGCGGCAGTGATGGTAGCATCCGTTGCCGTGCCGGCGGCAAGCATCAAATTGATGTCTTTGACCAGTTCAAACACAGCGGCAATACCGTCAGCAGTGTTCAAATCATCGTCCATCGCGGCGATAAACTGCTCGCGACGCGCTTCCAATTTTTTAAGGAACTCTGCATCCGCATCGCCCACGGGCGCATTTTTCAAAGCGAATGCCAGTGCGTTTTTGCAGTTATACAAACGGTCCAGTGCGGCAATGCCTTGTTCAATAATATCTGCGCTGTAATTGATAGGACTGCGATAAGAAGAAGAAATCAAGAAGAAACGAATGGCTTCGTACCCATACATCTTCGCCACGTCACGCACGGTGAAGAAATTGCCCAAAGATTTGGACATTTTTTTATTGTCCACGTTGATATAGCCGTTATGCATCCAATACCGTGCAAACGGCACACCGTTACAGCATTCGCTCTGTGCGATTTCATTTTCGTGGTGCGGAAAAATCAAATCCTGTCCGCCGCCGTGAATGTCAATGGTTTCACCCAGATACCGACGCGCCATAGCGGAACATTCAATATGCCAACCCCCCCTCCCGCTTCTCCACCGCGAGGCCCCCACCCGCCCCCCCGCCTCTGCCCCTTCCCCCAGTGCAAAGTCCAGCGCGTCTTCCTTCAC
>JAZOCQ010000008.1:0-1877 GCA_045596565.1 Acutalibacteraceae bacterium | reverse complement strand
ATCGGGCAGACAGATCAGAGATGATATACCGCATTTTGAAGCCGCGAGTGCAACGCCCTGGGCGTGGTTACCCGCAGAGCAGGCGATAACGCCTTTTGCCTTTTCCTCATCGGACAGCATCGCGATTTTATAGCCCGAACCACGCAGTTTAAAAGAACCGGTGTTTTGTAGGTTTTCGGGTTTTAGATATAATTCACATTGCGGCGCGATCGCGGGTGCGCGTACCACCGCTGTCGGACGGACAATGTCTTTTAGCACCATCGCCGCGTGAAAAATCTTGTCAATTGTCAACATAGGTTTTACCCCTTTCAAAAAACAAAATCCTGCCTCTTCTATCAAAGAGACAGGATTATTATCACTTGATAAAAATCTTGCGGTACCACTCTTTTTGCCGTTTATACAACGACCACTCACCGTGACTATCATCACTCTCCGCAATAACGGTCGGACACCGTCTGCCCTACTGAATACGTTTGTATCGTTGGGGACAGCCGCTCCAAGGCGAGTTTACAAAACGGTTCTTCATCGGCTCACAGCGACCGCCGACTCTCTGTATCCAAAACACGTCTGCTTTTTCCTCTTCACAGCGTTTTCCGTATAGTACCACACTTTTTTTGCCTTGTCAACGGTTTTTTGCAAGTTTTTCTGTTAAAAAGAAATTACCTATATATTATAAAAGGGTGTCGTCGTACTGTGCGCGGATACCGCCGATAAATTTGGCTCTGGTGCGGGCGGCAAGCAGTATGGCTTCGCCGATACGGTCAACCGATAAACGCACGGGTACCGCCACTTTTTTCAGATGCATACCGATAAGTGTACCGCCGATATCCAGTCCTGCATCTGCACGGATCTCTTCTACCGCCACGGGATGCTCGAACGCCGCGTATGAGGCGGTGGCAAACGAACCGCCCGCTTTGGGTTGCGGCACGACGTTTACAATATCTGCCGTGGGGACAGCGGCTTTTTCCACAATAATCGCGCGGTTTAAATGCTCACAGCATTGTGCTGCCACGCACACACCGTTTGCCTTTGTCACTTCATAAATACCGTCAAACACGGCTTTAGCGACATCCACACCCGACGCGGTACCGATCTTCTGTCCCGCCACTTCACTGGAAGAACAGCCGACCACCAATATATCCCCCGCGGTAAGTTTGGCGATTTCTATGAGTTCTGCCGCGGCTTGTTTTGCAGTATTTTTTATTGTTTCAAGCATTTTCTTCACCTTGTTTTCATCTTTTTCTTGCATTTAGTATACTACCGCTGTATACTCTTTGCAAGACCAAAATAAAAAGAAGGCGTTAGTATGAAAAACAACAAAATAAAACGGCTGGTTTTAGCGGCGCTGTTCACGGCGCTTACCGCGGTAGCGACGGCAATGATTTCCATTCCGTTGCCGCACGGATTTGCCAATTTGGGTGACGCTGTTGTACTGCTCGCGGGCGGTTTGCTCGGCGGACCGCTGGGCATTGTAGCGGCGGGGGTCGGCTCTGCGCTGGCGGATATGTTGCTCGGTTTTACGGCGTATGCACCCGCGACGCTGGTAATAAAAGGTGCTATGGCGGCTGTGTTTTGGTTGCTGTACGGCAAAAAAGCGAACGTTTGGCGTATGATACTTGCCGCTGTGTTGGCAGAATGTGTGATGGTAGGCGGGTATTTTCTGTATGAAACCATTTTGTACGGTGCCGCCGCCGCGGCGCTGAGCATTTTCGGTAACGCTATGCAAGGTGCTGTCGGTGCCGCCGTTGCGTGCGCGGTGTTGCCGATTGTAAAACGGATGAAAGGTTTATAAAACAGATGGATGCGCCAAACCGCAAACCCACACGGTTGCAAGAGTACGATTATAGCCAAAACGGCGCGTATTTTGTGACGATATG
>JAZOCQ010000007.1:0-2765 GCA_045596565.1 Acutalibacteraceae bacterium | reverse complement strand
AGATCAGACGGATCGAATATTTCAGCGGTTTGATCTTCCCTGCCTCAATCGCTTGTTTAAGTAAGTGCAAAATAAAGATGCTCAAACAAACACCGTCGTTGTTATCGTTTTCCAGCGGCTCGCCGTTGTGTGCCAAAATCCAAAACTCTTTCGGACTCTCGCCTTTTAAGTAAGTGGTAACAACGGGCATTTTGCCGGCAAAACGACGGCCGTCGCACTCCGCTTTTACCGTCACTTCACCTGCGGCACAAGCTTTCTCCAATTTGCGCTGCATATTCGGTGACACGGAATAGCCAATAAAATCGCGTTCCCCTTCAATGGGATGCCAGCAGTTGGTTTCGGTGCAGTTGTTTGACCACAGCAAGCAATCAGGATGCGTGCCACCGTCAATGGTACCGCCGCTCACCAAGCCGATAGCGCCTCTGTCCAAAATGGGCGGTAACGCTCTGTCGGTCGGAAGAATGTGTTGCGGCAATAAAATCATAGCACCGGTTACATCTTCCCCTGCCATCATTTTGTCCCAGGTTACCAGGCGGGTGGTGATACCCTCTTTCGGAGTTGCAGTGGAACCGCGAATGACAGAGAACGGCTCTTGATCGTAATCAGCAACAACCCTGTCCCCTTCCCAATCGGACAAAATCGTCAGTTTTGCATGGTCCACATCCCAGCACAAGGGCATCACTTTATCCTGAAAAACCGTTTTACCATCAAAATCAATTTCCGGTCTTTCAGGCTCAAACCCTAATTTTTTGAGCAGATCGGCTGCATAATCCATGGCATCATGGTTTGCACGGTAGGTCTGCGGCAATTCCCTTTTGAGTAATGCCTGCGTGTGTTCTTTCAGGAAAGCTTCATCCTGCATTTCCCAAAAGATGTCAAAATACTTTTTCATTTTACAACACACCTTTCCGGTTTGGGTTACATCCCCATGTTTTATCCTCTTTATACCACCATCAAATCAGCATGTCAAGCAAAAATGACTAGGCTAATCAACTAATACAAAAAATGGACAAATTCAACAAATTTATATCCCGGAAAACTCTTCTTGACAAAAAACAAACGGCTCAATTGAGCCGTTTGTTTTATAATATTTCGTTCAGTCTATATTAGCTTTTCCAAAAGTGCGTCGTGCGCAGCGAAATCCGTCATAAACGCATCCTTATCTACCTTGTTATAAGATGTCCACGATTTTTCAGCGAGTGCCGGCAAACGTTGACGCAGGTGTGTAAACTCTGTGTGCAACATATCGTGACGGGGCTCCTTTGCGCGGGACGGTTGCATATAATCACCCCATACACACAACTGACCGCCGATGATAGGTGAATCCTCCGGCACAATGATCGGCGTTTCGCGAGCGGCTGATTTTTCCCACCAATGTTGCCATATATTCTTTTCCCACTCTAATATCGTTTCGGGATCCCACATTCTGTGAGGCGACACGATATACAGCGGCAACCACGAAGCGTTGATAATCTCAAAACCGCCAGCCAGCAACCTCGGTGCGGTCTGATAGTAGGATTCCCACGAGAAGACCAGCGTTTCCTTGGGAATCATATCATTGCATTCTTCTGCAAAACCTTCCCACACCACCGGAATACGACCCATATCCAAAATAGCCCGACAAAGACGCGCTACACAATGACCGTACAATTCATGCACGTTCTTTAATCCGTGCTGTTCACAGTAAGCAGCGGAAACGGGACAATCCTCCCATTGGGCAATATCCGCCTCGTCGCCGCCCATGTGTAACCACGGAGAATCCACAAAGAACTCTGTCACTTCACGGAACAAGCCCTCCAACGCCGCAAAGGTTTCCTCCTGCGCGCGCATGATACCAGAAGCAACGTCGTTTTGCGCGGTAGTCTCGGTGGCAGATCCCTTGGGTGCCGTACCGAACAATTCGGGATACGCCGCGTTGAAAGCACGAAAATGCCCCGGCGCGTCAATCTCCGGCACGATAACAATACCGCGGTCACGGCAATAGGCAATCAAGTCGCTCAACTGTTCGCGGCTGTAATGTTCCTCCGACACCGCTTTGGGTAAGGACGAGAACGGAAAACGAATTCCTTGGTCATCCGTCAGGTGCAATTGAAAACGGCTTATCTTGTACAACCAGCACATATCTGCCGCCGCAAACAGATACTCAATTTCGTGGTAACAACGCGCCAGATCCAACATGAGTCCGCGCCAAGCGTTATCCGGTGCGTCTTCAATTTCACAACAAGGATATACCACACCATCGGCAGTAGATTCTGCTAATTGTAGTAAGGTAGCAAAAGCGTAGTTCATACCGGTATTGTTGGAAGCGGTCAACACCGTCTTCTCCCCTATGGAAATGCGATAACCGTCATTTAAACCCGCTTGTAATACCAAAGTAAGTTTACCGCCGATATCTACAGCATCGCCAAATGCAAGGCGCGCATAATGCCGAAAAACACGTAGCGCCGGCTCAAATTCAAGCGGAACATCCACAGCAGTAATTGCCGCAGGCACCGTCTTGCCGCTAAACGTTATGTTCTTTGGTCTCGGAATAGGATATTTCATTAAAAAACCACCTTTCGGTTTAATCACACTCATTATACTTGCTACCAAATAAAAAAGCAAGGAAAAGCCTTGTAAATTCTGTTATAGCAAAAACACGATGCACCGTTTAGTGCATCGTGTTTTTTGTTGGTTACGTCGATTAAACTTTATCATCATACATTTCCATTGCTTTGCAAATGTCATCAAAATTATTACATTTTCCATTCTTAACATACAGATAT
>JAZOCQ010000006.1:0-6814 GCA_045596565.1 Acutalibacteraceae bacterium | reverse complement strand
AGTGTGCACAAATCTTTAAAGCGGTAGAAACTATTTACAAGAATGTAAAGGAGGGTTAGCAACATGAACCGAATAAAGCGCGTTCTGCGTACGGCGGGCACACCGCTGTTTTTTCTGCGACGCAAACACGCTCCCATTATCGAAGAAATCACCGTAGGATTGCCGCAATTACCCATGGTGTTTGAAGACTACCGCATTGCGGTCGTATCGGATACCCATTTCCCCGACTCCCTTTGCACGCCACCACAAATTTTAGACGCGCTGCGCACCGCCAAACCCGACTGCATCGTTCTCGCGGGTGACCTGACCAATCGTTATAATACAAATATAGATGCGGAACAAACAAAGGCATTTTTACGGGATATGCAAACCGTTGCGCCTTGCTATGCCATCGTCGGAAACCACGAGTATGCGCCCACCCGTCGTGCCGTTTATACGGAATTGTTGCAAGCGGCAAATATCCCGCTGACTGAAGACGCTTACGTGTATCCGGAAAAAGACGGAACCGCACTGCCGCTATACTGCGTGTGTAACCGACATTTCCCCTTACCCACCCCTGCAAAACCATATGCGATTTTACTGACACACTATCCCCACCAAGCGACAGCCAACGCTGACAGCGGGTTTGCACTTACTTTATGCGGGCACGCACACGGCGGGCAGGTGCGGCTGGGAAAACGCGGGTTGTTTGCACCCGGTCAAGGGTTCTTTGCCAAATACATCAGCGGTGCTTATGCCGTAGGAAATATGACAGTGGTAGTCAGTCGTGGTCTTGGAGACAGCTCCCTGCCCATTCGCATCCGAAATTCGGCGCATTTACCGGTCGTTACTTTAAAAAGTGATACTTTTACGCTTTAACCCAATAAAAATTATGTTTTTCTATTGACATTTCTTCATTTTTCGTCGTATAATGATAGAAATCTTTTTATTTACTTATTAAGGGGGAAAGAAGTATGTATATGCAAAAACAGTCTATGTGCGCTTATACTGCCGCCAATATGACAGCGGCTTCTTTTTCCTGCGCTCTTTCTCTGTAAGCATCGCTGTATAGCGGTGCTTTTTTGATGCCTTTTACAGCAAACGCTGTGAAAATATTATTTTTCAAAGGAGAATCCCAATCATGAAAAAGTTTGTAAAACTTGCTGCTTTCTGCTTGGCGCTGATGATGCTCATCTCCGCTTTCGCAGGTTGCGGCGAAAAGAAAGCCGACCAGTTCTTTATCGGTGCTACCGGCCCCTTGACCGGTGACGCATCCTCTTATGGCAACTCGGTCAACAACGGTGCCACCATCGCTATTGAAGAAATCAATGCCGCCGGTGGTTTGAATGGCATCACCTTCAAATTCGAAATGAAGGACGACAAAGCCACCGCCGAAGACGCTGCTACCGGCTATGACAGCCTGATGGACGAAGGTATGCAGATTTCTATCGGTAGTGTTACTTCCGGTTCCTGCGAATCTTTCGCTGCGAAATCCGTGAATGACAACCTGTTCTTCATCACCCCCTCCGCTTCCGCCGCTAACGTCATCGAAAACCGCGCTAACGCTTTCCGCGTTTGCTTCGGCGACCCTGACCAAGGCGTGCTCGCTGTGGACGAATTGGTGAAAGCCGGTTACACCAACATCGGTGCTATCTATGACACCAGCGACGCTTACTCCAGCGGCATCTTCGCTGCTTTCGATGCTGAAATGAAAAAACGCGGCGTCGCTTTCAATGCACAGACCTTCGACCAGGAGAACAAAAAAGACTTCTCCACTCAGGTTGACGCGCTCAAAGATTGCGACGTTATCTTCCTGCCCATCTACTACACCGAAGCCGGCTTGATTGCCAAAGCTTGCGTGTCCAAGGGTATCACTGCTGACCTGTTCGGTTGTGACGGTCTGGACGGCGTTGCTGACCAGATTGATGACACCGTGACCAACAAAATCACCTACATCACTCCCTTTGACGTGAACAGCACCACCAACGCTGTTTCCAAGAAATTCGTGGATGCTTACAAAGCAAAGTACAACGAAGTTCCCGACCAGTTCGCTGCTGACGGCTACGATGCCATCTATGCAATTTATGAAGCGATGAAAGTCGCTAACATCGACGACGCTTCCATCAGCGCCAGCGACCTGTGCGATGCTGTGAAGAAAGCCATCACCGATGCTTCCTTCAAACTGGACGGTGCTACCGGCGAAATGTCTTGGGACGCTACCGGTGCTTGCACCAAAGCTCCGCAGATTGTTGCAGTTAACTAATTTTTAACGCCATGTCTGACCGGGAGTGTATCTCCCGGTCAGACTATTTGTCTTTTTATACCTTGTCCGCAGTAAGGAGAACACGTCATGAGTACTGTTTTAAACGGATTGAGTCTGGGTGCTATCTACGCTTTGATTGCACTGGGCTATACCATGGTGTACGGCATTGCTAAGATGCTGAACTTCGCGCACGGCGACATCATTATGGTCGGCGCATACGCCATTTTAACCACCCTCACCCTGAGCGGTAATTTGTGGGTGGCTATTATCGTTTCTATCGTTATTTGTTCGCTTATGGGTATTCTCATCGAAAAACTTGCCTATAAGCCGCTGCGCAGCGCCTCCCCTCTTGCTGTGCTGATTACCGCTATCGGTGTCAGTTACTTTTTACAGGGTATGGCACAACTTATCTTCGGTTCTAAGTCGCAGCCTATCACGCTGCCCTCTTTCGGCAGCATGCAAATTGGAAAATTACAGGTCGAGACCCGCACCATTATTACCTTGGTGGCAGGTGCCCTGATTATGATTGCCTTGACCGTTTTTGTTAAGAAAACCCGCACCGGCCGCGCTATGCTGGCCGTGTCCGAAGACAAAGGTGCCGCGCAGTTGATGGGTGTCAACGTCAACCGCATCATTATGATTACCTTTGCCATTGGTTCCGCTTTAGCGGCGTGTGCGTCCATTTTCTATTTAATGCAAATCCCGTCTATCAGCCCAACACTTGGCGCTATGCCCGGTATCAAGGCGTTTGCCGCCGCCGTTATCGGTGGTATCGGTTCTCTGCCGGGTGCTATGATTGGCGGCGTGTTACTCGGTTTGGTGGAAAAAATCTGCGCCAGCATTCCCGCTGTCAGCCCGTATACAACCGCCATTGAATTCAGTCTGCTTATCATCATTTTGTTGGTCAAACCGATTGGCTTGCTCGGCAAAAGAAGAAGAGAGAAGGTGTGATGCATATGGGAAACAAACTTAAAACAAATCATTTCAATATTAAGCATCATATCAACTGGATTGCGGTTGCCGTGTTTTTGGTAGCCATGGTGGTTTTGAGCAGTATGGGCGTTCTGCCCCGTGCGATTGTCAACCTGCTCACCCGTATTGCTTACAGCATCATCCTTGCCGTTTCCCTCAACTTGGTTGTCGGTTTTCTCGGCGAACTCAGTCTTGGTCACGCAGGTTTTATGTGCGTGGGCGGATACATCGGTTGTTATCTCGCCAATTTCTTGCACACCGTCATCGACTCTCCCCTGCTGGTGTTGATTATCTCTATGTTAGTGGGCGGTACCGTTGCGGCTGTGTTCGGTTTCATCATCGGTCTCCCTGCTCTTCGTTTGAAAGGCGACTATTTGGCGATTGCCACGCTGGCTTTTGGCGAAATTGTGCGTAATATATTCAAAAATCTGCCATATTTCGGCGGCGCACTGGGTCTTAGCACCAAAACCTACAAGGCATCCGAACTGTTTATTGTCGCGTTTATCATTGTCATCGTGGTGCTGATTTTAACCCAAAATCTTATCCGCAGCAAACACGGTCGTGCCATTACCTCCATTCGTGATAACGAAATCGCGGCAAAAGCAATGGGTATCAACGTAACTTTCTACAAATTGTTCGTGTTCGTGTTTGCCGCATTTTTTGCAGGCGTAGCAGGTGTATTGTACGGACATCAAAATACCCCCGTTTTGTACTCCTTCTTCTCCTACAACTATTCCATTGAAATTCTGGTTATGGTGGTACTCGGCGGTATGGGCAGTATCACCGGTTCTATCATTGCCGCTACGCTAATCACCTACGTCAACTTCCTGTTGCAAAGCCAGTTGTCCGGTGATTTGGCGGCGTTGAAATTGCTCATCTACGCCATCATCTTGATTGTGGCGGTGTTGTTCAATAACTCTCCGTTGTTCCGTCCCCTCAAAGAAAAACTCAATTTCAGAAAACTCTTTGCAAGACGCAACGCTAAACCCGAAAAAATCAAAGATGACGACGCTGCTTGGGACCGTATCACCACCAAAATCCGTATGGATGAGTTGTTGTCAGTCGACCTGCAACCCGGTGCCGCTTACACACCCGATAAAACGGATAAGGAGGGTAAATAATATGTCTGATATTATTTTAAAAACCGAAAACCTCGGTATCTCCTTTGGCGGTTTGCACGCGGTGCAAAATCTGAATTTAGAAATTCACAAAAAACAGTTATACGGTTTAGTCGGCCCCAACGGCGCCGGTAAAACCACCGTATTCAATATGCTAACCGGCGTATACGCCCCCACCACAGGAAAATTTTTCTTGGATGGTGAGGACCTGACCGGCAAACCGCAAGAAATTATCAACCATAAAGGCATTGCACGTACGTTCCAGAACATACGCTTGTTTAACAATATGAGCGTTATCCGTAACGTGCTTGTGGGGTTGCATAACCAACCCGAATTCAAGTGTAATCCGTTTGCCAGTATGTTCCGTCTGCCGAGCTTCTTCCGCAGTGAACGCAAAATGCGTGAACGTGCAAAAGAGATTCTCCGCATCTTTGATTTGGAAGAGGAACGCAACAACCTTTCTTGCAACCTCCCCTACGGCAAACAGAGAAAACTTGAAATCGCGCGTGCGCTGGCAACCAACCCGAAATTGTTGTTATTAGACGAACCGGCGGCGGGTATGAATCCGCACGAAACCGAAGATTTAATGAACATCATTCGGTATATCCGCGATAATTTCGATATGACCATCTTGCTCATTGAGCACGATATGAAATTCGTATCCGGCCTTTGCGATGAAATCACCGTGCTGAATTTCGGTACGGTGCTGGCATCCGGCGAAACCAAACAGGCACTCAATGACCCCGAAGTCATCAAAGCCTACATCGGAGGGTAAACTATGGCACTATTGGAAGTAAAGGATTTAACCGTTTTCTACGGCGTTATCCAAGCCTTAAAAGGTATTAGTTTTGAGGTCAACAAAGGTGAAATCGTCACCCTTATCGGTGCAAACGGTGCCGGCAAAACCACCACCATGCAAAGCATCATGGGGCTCATTCCCTCCACCGCGGGTACGGTCACTTATAACGGTAC
Source organism: Acutalibacteraceae bacterium (assembly GCA_045596565.1). Taxonomy (GTDB): domain Bacteria; phylum Bacillota; class Clostridia; order Oscillospirales; family Acutalibacteraceae; genus URNF01. The sequence continues at coordinate 1,510 of JAZOCQ010000006.1, read as the reverse complement.
CGATATCACCAAAATGCCCTGCCACAAAATTGTGCACTTGGGCATGACACAGGTACCGGAAGGACGCCGTGTGTTTCAGGAATTGACCGTATACGAAAACTTATTGATGGGTGCGTATACAGAAAAAAACAAATCCAAGATTAAGAAAGATATTGAAGAGATTTACGAGTGGTTCCCTCGTTTGGGCGAACGCAAATCGCAAATTGCAGGCACACTGTCCGGCGGCGAACAACAAATGCTCGCCATGGGACGTGCCATGATGAGTCGCCCCGAACTGCTGATGTTGGATGAACCTTCCATGGGTCTTTCCCCCTTGTTGGTCGACCAAGTGTTTGATATCATCAAAAATTTCCAGAAAAACGGCACCACCATTCTGTTGGTGGAACAAAACGCCGGCAAATCGCTGGCGATTTCCGACCGCGCGTATGTTCTCGAAAACGGCCGCATCGCCCTTTCGGGCACCGGCGCCGAACTCGCGAAAAGCGAAGAAGTCAAAAAAGCCTATCTCGGCGGTTAATCGTGTAAAAGCGGGGGTAACCCCGCTTTTTCCATTCTTGCAAATTCACCTTATGTATGCTATGATTTTGATAGAAACTCTTTATGAAAGAGTGAGGTGTTATCATGAAAAGAATGTTTGTTGTATGTATTGCCATGATTTGTCTTTTAGGCGGTTGTACTTTCGTAACAACGGATACATCTGTAACTGCGACCGATAAGCAGACAACAAAAACCAATGTCAAAACCCAAAACGTTGTTTCCATCACCTTATACCGTAAAGAGCAGATGTTCAGCAGGGATGAAGCAAAATTAGTAAAAGTCATCGATGATGCACAACAAATCAACAGCATTTGTAACCAACTTACCAATGCCGCGTGGACATACCACGAGGAAAACGATTGGGTGAAATGTCAACCCACATATGCATCCTATATACTCGTTTTTAAACAACAAGGGGCTCAAACCGTATTGCACATTCCGTATGCGGATGATCGGTATATCGCCGTGGGAAATTTCGAAGATACGCTAACCTATGCCCAAATATCCGAAAAAGCAAAAGCTAACCGCAAAAACGGCGTTGACGATTTTAAAAGGTATACCATTAGCCCAAAAATCATCACTCAACTATGCAAATTGTTTTAACACAAAAAGCGTCCAAGCCAAAAGGTTTGGACGCTTTTCTTTTTTTATTATCAATCCAAGAAATCTTTGAGCTTTTTACTGCGGCTGGGGTGGCGGAGTTTACGCAGTGCTTTGGCTTCAATCTGACGGATACGTTCACGGGTGACGTCAAATTCCTTGCCCACCTCTTCCAACGTGCGCGGGCGGCCGTCTTCCAAACCAAAACGCAGTCGCAGTACCTTTTCCTCACGGGGCGTCAACGTGCCCAGCACGTCGCCCAATTGCTCTTTGAGCAACGTATGGGAAGCAGCATCTGCGGGTGCGGGTGCTTCATCATCGGGAATAAAGTCTCCCAAATGGCTATCTTCTTCCTCACCGATAGGTGTTTCCA
>JAZOCQ010000005.1:0-19110 GCA_045596565.1 Acutalibacteraceae bacterium | reverse complement strand
CACCTTCAGCTTGGCAGTACTAATAGACCGAGGGCTTGACCTTCGTCACTTACCGATTCAGTTCAATCGTTTTTGGTGTTGTGGATGCACACATCTTTCCTCGATTTCCACCTCCTTTATTCAGTTCTTAGGGTATTTGGTTACCCTATGTGCCATTGTTCTACCGAAACGACGCAATGGTGCATTTTCTTTCACTGATAACGGTTCATAGCCGTATCAATAGTCGGTGCTGATGGCGGTGAGGGTACACCCGTTCCCATACCGAACACGGCAGTTAAGCTCACTTGCGCTGAAAATACTTGGCTGGAAGCGGCCCGGGAAGATAAGAGGGCGCCGACACAAATATTCCTCCTTAGCTCAGTCGGTAGAGCATGCGGCTGTTAACCGCAGGGTCGTTGGTTCGAGCCCAACAGGGGGAGCCAAAAAAACTCTTGTTCGAAAGAACAAGAGTTTTTTAGTTATATTCGCCTACGGCGAGTGATATTGAGCTACGCTCAGTTATATTTGCTTCGCAAGTGATATTCGCTTCGCGAGTTTTAAAGGCGAATATAATATCACTTTTGCGTAAGCAAAAATATCACTATGCCGTAAGGCATAATATCACTCTGTGCGAAGCACAGAATATCACTGACACTTGCGGCTTTGCCGCTTTTATGCTATGCTTGTGCTACAATAGGGACAAATTGAATTTAGTCTGTTTATATGATAGAATATACTCAACTCAAAGTTGAGAACAACTAAAAAATACCGTTATTGTATCTAAAATTCAAATGGTTTATACTAAATAGCAAGGAGGATAGTATATGAAATATTTTGGAGAAAGGTTAAAAAAACTTCGTTACGATAATAATGTCACGCAAGATACCCTTGCCGAATATCTCGGTATTTCTTATCAAGCTATATCTAAATGGGAAAATTCATTGGGTTTTCCAGACATTTCACTTATTCCTGCCATTTCTAATTTTTTTGGAGTATCGTCTGATTTTTTATTAGGGATTGAACTTGAAAAAAGCGAAGAAAAAATTGAAAATGTTTTGAACGAGGCTCGTGAATTTACTCATACAGGTGAAATAGAAAAAAGCATTAATTTGATTGAGGAGGCTTTAAAAAGTTTTCCTAATGAACACCGTCTATTATGCGATTTAATTGAATATAAAGTTATGACTTGGAAAAGAGAAGATTTAGAATGGTGTCAGGATATAGAAACTAAAGCCAATTTAATTTTAAGAGATTGTAATATTGATAAAATAAGGCATAAAACAATTGTAAATTTAGCTTTTGCATATAGCTTTAGTGGCCTGAAAGATAAGGTTTTGGAAATTGCGGAATTATTACCTGATGTTGCCTATTCAAAGAAACAATTAGTGAGTCTTTCTGCACCTATAAGGGAGAGGATAAAATATAAGCCTGATTGTATTTTAAGTTGGTCGGAGTGTTTATTAACAGATATACTTACCATTTCAAAACACCACATATTTTATGGTGATATTGAAATAGCAATTGAAGTGTGTAATAGAGCATTAAAAATAATTGACGGAATTGGAGCAGAAGGATATCTTTTGTATATGCAAGCAGCAGCTTATGAAGATTTAATGTTAGCATTTGGAAAACTAAAAAGAACAGATGAAATGTATTCTGCTATAGAAAAAGTTATTGAAATAGATAAGCAGATAGAAAAAACTTTATGTGATGGTGGCAAAGAGTATGTTTCCCCCTTGCTAAAAGGTCTTGCTTTCAGTAAAGAAAGCATAACTTTTAACCATCCAAGTAATAGCCTTGAAAGACTTTATAACTATATCAATAACTCTAATATATTAAAGCCATATTTTAACGATGATAAATTTATAAGCGTTGTTTCTAAATTAGAGAAAGAAATTAAAGATTTAAAGTCAAGGCAGGAATAACCGTCATACTTTTGGAATATTTACCGCTTAAAAACAAAGTTTTTAACTGCATTTTCTTTGGTATGATTTTGGGTGTGTCGGTATGATTTTTGTCATACCATAAAAAATAGAGTTATCTTGTAATTTCGGGATAACTCTATTTGCATATATAACTTGAAAATCCTTATTAAAAATGTTATATTAAAATAAAAAAATGCTTGTTGTTATGCGGAAAATTCAACTTGTGGAAATGACTTCCACAAGTTGTAAAAAAGAGCCTCCACTTGTCAGGGGTCGCGGGTGTCCTGTGGACACCTCTGCGTAGCAGAAGCGATGTCTGAGCCGGCAGGCGAGTAATTGGCAAAACGAAGTTTTGACGGAGGGGTAGTCTTCGCTCCCTCAGTCAGCTTCGCTGACAGCTCCCTCGTCAGAGGGAGCCTAAATTTGTCCCTAATTTGACACAAGCATATAATAAACTCGAGGCGGTGATAATGTGAAAAAATTATCTTCAATAATACTCGTTTTTATTATGATGCTTTGTTTTTCAGCTTGTAATGAGGATACAGGTAAAGAATATACTTATTTGCCCAAAACTGAATTACATACCTACGAAAACGCAAGTGGATTTCGTAGAGAGTATAAGACTATTTACCAATACGATGAAAAAGGAAATGTTATAAAGAAGACGGAATACACAAAAGGTTTCTTGGGGATATTCAACGTTCGAGAGAGACAATATGACATAGAGTATACGTATAATGAAAATGGCGACATATCCCAAGAGCTTACACACATAGAAGATTTTTGCACGAGCATAACAGATGGACATCAGATTTATGATGAAGGTTATAACTATATTTATAATGAAAACCTACAGCTTATTAAAAAGGAAATAATCAACCCATCTGATTATGAAGATGCACTCTGCGGATATAAATATGAATACGATGAATACGGAAATCTTGAAAAAGAATATAAATACTACGCTGATGGAACTGAAGAACTTGAATATGAAAACAATTACGACTCGAAAAATGTTTTAATTAAAAAACGTTATATGGCTAATTTTGGCGATTCAAGTTGGATTGGCGATGAAACCGATTATACCTATGATACCGACGGGAAATTGTTATATACAAAGACGGTTCATTATGAACAGTTTGGCGAAAAAAGCCATTATGTTGAGGTTAATTACCATTATGATAATTCTAATCGGCTTATAAAAGAGGAAAAAACGAGTTTTGATAATGACGGCACAATAAAAAACACAGATATAAAAGAATATAAAGATTTTGCAAAGTAAATTAATGGTTTTTAGACCGGTTTCATTTTGAGTGTCGGTCCCAAACGAAAATCCGTTCTCGAAAGAGGGCGGATTTTCATTTGTATTATTCACTATTCATATTAAATCATTCATTATAAAAAAAATAAAAAACAGATTTTCGAATGAATAATGAAAAATGAAGTCGCCTTCGGCTGATGAATAATGAATAATTATTGCACCTTGCCGCTTTTATGCTATAATACACTCAAGGCGGTGATGATATGTCTTTGCAAACGATAGAAATAAAGTCTGAAAAAATTACATTTGATAAAGAAAAAACGAAAGCATATCGAACAGATTTTAATAAACCTTGTGATTGTCAAGATTGCAGAAATTATTATAAACATATAGAAAGAAATAAGGAACTTGTTGAGTTTTTAAATAACTTTGGTATTGATTATTATTGTACTGAAGAAGTTTTTTCGTGGGATTGGGAAAACGATAATAATTCTTTGATTCATCACGAAGGCTATTATGGTATTTTCGGTAAAATCGAAGGCGAAGAATTTGAATTTGAAAAATTTGGTGTAAAAATTACCTTTCAAAAAGGCGCTTCCGTTCCTTGCGATAGGACAGGGGAATATTTTTGGATATGTATTGAGGGGTATTTCCCTTATATACTTGATGAAGAAAGAGATTTACCTATTACTCTTTTTCAAAAGCTTCAAAAGTCAAATATAACCAGTAAAATCAAATCCATATTTAAGAAAAAGTAAAGAAAAACAACAGTTTTCAGGCACATTTGATTTGTGTCATTAAGTTCAAAACACCCAAAACAAAAAGCACTGCGAAAGCAGTGCTTTTTGTTTTGGAACGATGTTTGCCCTTGCGGGCAAGTGATGCGCCTTTCGGCGTGATGTTTCCCGCGGAAGTGATGTTACGCCTTGCGGCGTAGTGGGCAAACATCACATCACTGCGAAGCAACATCACTATGCGAAACATAACATCACATCGGCTCTGCCGATATTTCACTTATTTTTGCTCCGCATTGATTTATTTCCACTTTTATGTTATACTACACATAGGCGCTGATTTTATGAAAAAATCAGGAACACAAGGGGGGACGGTTCTTTGTATTCCCTTAGCCACAGCATTCAAACCCGAATCAGATTTTGTGATACGGATTTTTCGCCGAGACTTCGTTAAAATACGCGCGAATACATGCAGTATTCGCTGCGTTATTCGAACAGAGTATCTTATGTGCGATAAAAAATGAAAGAAGGCTTATCATGAAGAAGCTCGTGGGTGTTATTTGCAGTATCGTTTTGTTGTTGGTTTGCTTTACGGGGATGTTTACCGCATTAGCGGCAAGCGATAAGATGATAAGCAGTGTTTCGGTGACGGGAGTTGTCGATGCAACCGTAGGCAATTCCCCAAACAGTGATTCTATCTCAGTACCTTCGAATGCGAATTATACGATAGAATCAAAGTGGTGGACAAATGTGACTCAAAGCACTTCGAATTTTGCAAAATTTGAGGACGCTCATAAATATCGGCTTACTGTTATAATAAAACCCAAGGACGGATACCGATTTGATAATTCCCCTGAACTTACAGTCAACGGTAAAGAAGCAATAGGAAAATACCATGTATTGTTCGGGGAACAGATGCAGCTTGAACTCACCTATTCTTTTTTGAAAGAGATAGATAAAATTGAGCTTCCTGCTTTTCCGACAGAGGTGCCTTTAGGAGAGAACTATATCAGGTCAGACGGTAACCGGACCCCGACAATTGACACCGAGAAATATAGTGTTTATGAATATTGGCTGTATAGTCAAACCTCGGGCGGAAATGTATATCAGGGCGAATTTGACGGAGTCTTTGAAGATGGGATACTTTATGGATATGAATACCATATCGGTGTCCATAGCGGATACGAGATTACGGATAATACTGTAATAACCGTAGGCGGCAAAGAGATTTCGGGCATATATAATCATGTTGATGACAGCGGTGCCTCGATATATAAGATTTATAATCTCAGCGATAAAAAAGCAATCCATACCGTTAATATAACGGTAGCAAAGCCGACTGTGGGCGCAAGTGTTGATAATACATGCGAAATTGATATTGATTCTGTTACCGTAAAAGAATTTGTGTGGGAAGATTCCGCAAATTCAAAGTTGGTAAAGACGGAAGAACTCGGTAATCAGAAATTATCGTATACACCGTCAACAGGAACGTATAGTCAAGATCGTTATTATTGTGCAAAAGGATTTCTTCAGGCGAAATCGGGATATTATTTTGCAGAAGACCTTGTTGTGAAAATAAATGATGTACAGGTTGAATCTTTCGATTATTATAGCTACGGTATGTTTAATAAGGGCTCTCCTATGGAATATTTTGTGTTTGAAAGTTTCTTCGGAAAGGCTGTAAAAGCAACGGAAAGCAATCTGCTGACAAGTTCCGAATTGTACCAAGAGCCTGTTTCCGGCGAACTCCAAAGCAGCAGCTCCGCATCTTCCGAGGAGGGTTCATACGATACCGTTTTGGACCAGAGCTCGCCGGGAGCAACAACCATTGAAACAAATGTTTCCAATGAACTCCAAAGCAGCAGCTCCGCATCTTCCGAGGAGGGTTCATATGATACCGTTTTGGATCAGAGCTCGTCAGAAACAACAACCATTGAAATAAATGCAACCGGTGTAGAAAAGGGAAAAGGCTCACCTCTTCCCATCATTATACTTGTTGTTGCTGTGGCACTTGTAAGCGGATGCGTTGCCGCATACTTTGTGTATTTTCGCAAAAAACTGATGAAGTAGGCCAAGGTCAATCAGGGGGGGCGGTTCTTTGTGTTCCCGCCCAAAAAAGAGTTGCCGCGACTATACCGTGCACGTATGACGAAACCACTAATACAATAGCTTTCAGTTCCGACAAATTCTCAACGTATACGATTGTGTATACAGACGTTGCGGTTAAAAAACCGACGGGTACCATCTTGGAAAGCAACCGAGAACAGGAAACACCTGTTTCCGACAAAAACGAAACGCCCAAAAAAGAATCGCCCGCGACGGGTGATACGGCGGCTGTCGGACTTTTGTCGTTGTTGTTTGCAATTTCCGGATTTGCGGTTGCAACGTTGTTGATTTTCAAAAAGCAAAACGGTTGTGCAAAAAACTAGGTGCACGTGCAGTTTAAAATAGTCAGAAAACATAAAATACGGCGTAGCTCATAAGAGCTACGCCGTATTTTTATACAAAAATCCCCAATATTTAAAAATAGATAAAAATCGTTTAAGAATTGATAAATAATACTTGTTGTAACGGTAATTTTTGTATGGTACAATACATTCAAGGCGGTGATACCGTGAAGAAATTTTTTTCCATACTTTTTTTCATTCTGTCCATTGTTATAATTGTTTTAGATATAAGCTTTGCCGTTTACGCCATGATAGATTTGCAAAACACGCTAGATGTATTGGCTTCAACACCCGGCACAAGCGGCGCAGATTATCTCGGCGTTGGCTGGCTTTTTGGCATAGGTTTATTTTTGATTTCGGTAGTCGGCTTAATTTTTTCGCTTGCCGGTGCCAAAATTACTCAAAAACACAGAATCAAGGTTGTTTTGTATTGCATGTCAGCTTTTTTTATTCTGCTTTTATTGCTTTCGGCAATTGTTTTTTACATATAAACAAAAAACCAAGTTTTAAAGAGGTGTTTGACGTGAAAAAAATAGCAAGCATTTGTGGCGTTCTGATTTTTTGTTTATCTTTTGCAGGGTGTAGCAGTATCGGCAACCAACATTCGGATGACCTTTCCGTTATAGAGCCGCCGGCAACCACCGAACAGCAGGAGACGACTTCCAAAGAGTCGTCGGCAACCACTGAGCGGCAGAGCCAGACGACTTCCAGGCAGAGGACAAGCGTTCAAAAGTGCAGCGGGGACACTAAAACTACCAACACACAATCCAATCCTTCGATATCGAGTACTACGAGCAGTACGCCGCATCAATCCGCGACCGGCGACAGCACAACCCAAATGCAGTCTGACAATTCGCAATCATCCACAACCGGCGTGTCGCAAAATGCGCCCTTGCAATATACTCATATAGCGCACGATGCAACGCAGGTTTATGAATGGAAATGTGACATTCCTCCTACTCAAATAAAACAGTATGCCGGTAGTCCGATAGAAGGCTTTTTCATCACGGTGGATGATGTGTTATATGAATATAATGCGCAGGAGATTTTTCCCGAATCAGGAAAGAATTATCGAAAAATCGATACCGATTTGAAAATGTTGTATATATCCTACCATTTTCAGCTAAACAGGCTGGTAGTTTTGAGCCATGATTTTCAAACGTATACATATAATAAAGCGGAAAATGCGTTTGTAAAAGTCGATCATGAGTTTGGCGGCATTGTCAAGGAAATCAGTGAAAATAATACAATTATTTCCTGGTCAGCTTTGGATTTCTTAACTACTGTTTGGTTTATAAATGAAGAGGGAGACGTGTATAGCGTTAAGCAGACAGATGGAACCGAGTACAAACAATCTTTGTTGTGCACGATGCCTTCCAATGAAAAAATCCTGTTTACAGACACAGGAGTTATTAAAACCGAAAACGGATATTATTGTTTTGACCAGAAACAGTCGCGCTTTCTGTTAGCCGAGGAACCTACGGCGGTATATGACAATATTGCGTTTTTAAATGATATTATTATCATGTACAAAGATGACCCTACGCATATTTACGACCATAACCTGTTATACGAAGTAAAATTTTCTTACTATTGATATGCTGTAATATGCTTAAAGGTAATGCGATAAAAACTTTTTTATGCTTTTCGCTGGTTTTTACCGGTTCCGGTTATCATTTTTACATATAAACAAAAAACTAAGTTTTAAAGAGGTGGTTTGACGTGAAAAAAATAGCAAGCATTTGTGGCGTTCTGATTTTTTGTTTATCTTTTGCAGGGTGTAGTATTATCGGCAACCAACATTCGGATGACCTTTCCGTTATAGAGCCGCCGGCAACCACCGAACAGCAGGAGACGACGACTTCTTCGCGTCGTTCCGCTACGCAAACGAGCAGTTCTGAGAAAAAGACCACCAACACAAAATCCGGTTTTTCGAAATCGAGCACCAAGAGCAGTACGTCGCGTCAATCTGTGACCACGCAATCGACTGAAAGCACGACGATACAAAGCACCACCGAAACCGAGGCAACCACTACGACGACCGAACCTACCGAACCGCCGTTCACGCCTGTGTATACCGCGGAGCAGTATTTTGAAGAGTTTACGTTTTATGACGAAGTCACAGAGGAAGACATCGAATATTTATTCCATGAACCTTTGCGTCAAAGTGACGAGCCTTTTCCGCTGACCATTTTTCTGCACGGCAGAGGGGACCCGGTGTGTCATACGTATACGGGTACGGCAACGCCTTTTGTGCTCTCGCTGATAGCGTTGGAAAATAAGGACAGCGCATACGGCTGTTATACCTTGGTGCCGTGCACGCCGTTGTCATACGAGGGCGATTGGACCTTCGCGCAGGTCACGGCGTTTAAAAAGTTACTGTACGAACTGATTGAGACGTATAACATTGATGAGAGCCGCATTTATATTTCGGGCGTATCCATGGGAGGCTTTATGACCTGTCGGCTGGTCAGTGAACTACCCGATATGTTTGCCGCCGCCATACCGCTCAGCGGCGCGCAAAACCTGTCTTGGCCCGGTAGGGCACGCGATACGGCGTTCCGCATCTACCACGCCGCCACCGACACGATAGTGCATGTGTCGTGTTCACGGAATTTGTATCAGCAGTTGCTGAATGCGCAACATCCAAACGTTGCGTACGTGGAATATCCGACCGGTGCCCACATTACCCCCATTTACACCGTTTTCGAAGCCAACCGCGAGGAATTTTTCAGTTGGATGTTCAGCCAACGCCGTCCGTAATTTGCGGAAAAATACTTGCCCCAAAAAGGATGCGAATATATGAACTTTGTTGCTAAAAATTTTAGCGAACTGTCGCTCACGGAGTTGTATGAAATTTTAAAGGCACGCTCGCAAGTTTTTATCGTAGAACAAAATATGCATTGTCAGGATATGGACGACGTGGACCTTACTGCCCGACACTTTTTTATAGAAGAAAACGGCAAGGTGTTGGCGTACTTGCGTGCTTTTTATACCGATGACAGCAAAACCGTTGTGAGAATCGGCAGGGTGCTGTCCATCACACACGGCGTGGGACTGGGTGCGGATATTATGCGCAAAGCGATGGCAGATATAAAGGAAACGATGGCCTGCCAAACAATATGCCTCGATTCTCAAAAAACCGCCATCAAGTTTTATGAAAAACTAGGCTTTCAAACCGTTTCGGATGAGTTTTTGGAAGAAGGCGTCATCCACGTGGCGATGGCGTTGAAAACATAACCCTCTTGCAAAACGGAGGGGGGTTGTGCTATTATGAAAATGAGGAGTTAAGCCTATTTATATTGCGGAGGTGTTTGTATGAAGATTTTAAAAAACAAATGCGTACCCTTTTTGATGGCGGCGTTGTTGCTGCTATCGGCAATTCCGACGATGGTTTTTGCCGCTGCTGACGTTGCGGTGGTTTCCAACGAAGCAGACTTGAGAGCGGCGATAGACGCCATCCCCACAGGCGGTTCGGGCGAAATTACAATTGGGGACGGCGACTCCCCCGTGTATTTGTATCTCAACGAGGGATTGTATATCGAATATAAAGATGTTACCTTTAACCTTGTTGATGCAGCGCTTGTCACTGCAAAAGATGAAGAATACGGTTTGGGCCAGCCTGTTATTTTTGGATTCGGTGCCAACATCACTGTCAATCTCGACGATAATTCCTTTATGTATTCTGAGGGACACACCGGCAATTACGGCGTTGTATGCATTGAGAACAGCACCGAGTGGGATGAAACCACGCAGACTTTTGAAAAAACGTTTACGTTAACCGTCAATGGCGGGCAATACTTCCCTACCGAAGAAATTCCCGAAGACCATGAAGCGGATTACGCATTTATCGCTGCCCCCGGCACCAAGGTAGTGTTGTCGGACGTCGTGTGCTACGGCGACGTAAAACCGGTAGACCGAGCGGGCGTTGGTATCGACGTGCCGGGCGAGTTGGTTATCAACGGCGGTAAATTTACTAACGATGTCAGCGAATATGCTGTCGACGGCAAGGTTACTTGTGTTTACGGCGAAAACTATTACGTTCGTGAAAAAGAAATGACCGACGCTTTCAGCAAGGTTTTGACCGACGGTAAAATTGTCTTTAAATATGCTAAGCCTACTGCTTATGACGAGGCGGCATGGCTGATTGCGGAAGAATTTAACACCCTTTATCCCGATTTTTATCTTGACCCCGCCGAAGGCTTTAATGACGATTTTTCCAAATTAGAGCTCGGAATGCATTGGGACACCGCAAAAGAAGAATTCCACGTTGTGGATGTTGTTTGGGATTACGATGCGGACGTGTTGCAGACGGCACAATCCTTTATAGAAAAATTTCCCGAGGACAGACCTTGGTTTAACGTTTCGGATTTGGAACTTGTGAATTATTGGGCATACAGCAACCCCGACTCCGAGATTGATTCGCTTGCCAATTATTCGGGCGAACTGAAATCGATTTTAGGCAACAGCAACTTCCTTTATACCATCGAGGATCGTGGCGGTGCGGATGATGTTTTTTACACCGAACGCATCGGTTCGGCGAAATTGATGCATAACGGCAAGGTTTATTATGCCACGACTATGATGGGCGCTCGTGCCCAGCACGCTATCTATGTTCCCGAAAGCACCGACGACACCAAGGAAGCCCTGATGGCTGCCGCTCAAAAGAGAATTGATGCGTATATTGGTGAAAACGTGGTGAAAATTACCGCCTCGGATGAAACCGTAACCGCGTATTACGAAAACGAATCAGCAAACTACGACACACAGTTGGCTACTGCGCAGAGTGAACTCGCCGAGGCGCAAGCAACACTTGCCGCTGAACAGGCAAAAGACCCGTCGCTTTGGGATTGGGATGTTATCTTACAATGTCAGTTTAAAATCATGGAATGCGAATGGAATATAGAGTACATTCCTCAATATAAGCAATACTTCTTTGATAGTTTTGAAGAAGGCGGCGATTTGCATTTCCTTAAAAATGCAACAGGCGATTTCCTCTTTAACGTAGAAGTGCTTGAAAAAGAGCAAACCTATAAATTTGTTATTATTAAGGACGATACCAAACTTGCCGTTCCCACCTATTCCACCGTTGACCTTAACACGAATATTACCGTTTCAACCGCGTCAACCGCTCTTCCGCTTGACACGGTTGTAGAGGTGAATAAGTTAACGGGAGGCACCGAATACGACCGCATTGTGGACATTCTCGATGTTGAAGAAAACGAAATGTTTGATATCAAACTGCATTCCGCGTCGCTCGATACGCATGTGACGAAACTGGAAAACGGTAAATTTGAGGTAAAAATCCCCGTCCCCGAAAAATTGGCGGGTAAAACCCTCGTGGTGTATTACGTGGACGGCGAAGGTGAAGTGACGCCGCACGAAGTGACGCCGCAGGGCAATTTTGCAGTATTCCAAACCGACCACTTCAGTATTTACACCTTAGCCGCAAAAACGGGCGGTTCCGGCTCTGCGAACAGCGGCAATGCTTCTGCGGGTGGCTCCGGCTCTGCGAACAGTGGCAATGTTTCTGCGGATGGCTCCGGCTCTGCGAACAGTGGCAATGTTTCCACAGGCGGCAATAAAGCTCCCGCGACCGGCGACAACAGCACCCCCTTGCTGTGGGCGTTGTCGGCGATTATCAGCGGCGGTGTTTTTGTAACACTGTTGTTAAAGAGAAAACAAACTGCATAAAAACATAAAGCCCTCGTCATTTGACGAGGGCTTTCAGCATGCCAATGAGAACAATAGTGCAAAATTGCCGTTAAAATTGTGTATGAAAATTGTGTATTTTGAACGATTGTGCATTTTCAAACCGAGAAATTGGTGCTATATTTAATATTGAATAATGGCCCGTTACTATAGGGACATATTTAAAGAAGGAGAGGTTTTATGAAAACAAGGAGAGTATGGAAATCCGTGAGCGCAGTTATGCTCACACTGGCTCTGCTGATGAGCATGGTGTCCGTTATGGGCGCATTCACTGCAGCTGCCGGCGACGACCTCGTGGAGTTTAATGCTAACTTCTACGAGGGTTTGGACCGTGAAGACAATGCATGGAGCGGTTCTGCGGGCGATCGCATTACCGAATTTGGCAATCCCGCTGATGCTAGCGCCACCGATGCAAATATCGCACATCATGCATGGTTGAGTGAACGCTTCGATTTGTACAGAAGCTTCAACACCGTCAAACAGTGCGATTTCTTTGGTGAGACTATTGATGATGATTGGCAACCCAACACCCGCCTCGTTTATGCAGAAAAAAGCGCTGTTGGCAGCGAAGCTACTGACCGCAGCTTGATGCTGGACGACGTGGCTTGTGGCCAAGAATTGTTCTTTGGCACCCTTGCGTTGGTACCTAAATACAATGGCGCAGCGCTTGAAGTTAAAAACTTTGAAGCGACCGTGAAATTTGCGATGTTAGACAGCCGCACCGGCGGTTTGTTGTTCGCTTTCCACGAAGGCGAGAACAACGGTCGGTATGCGTTTGATGTACCCTGCAATTACCGCATCAACTCCGGCTCTGTGCTGGGAATTGGTAACGTTGTTGACGAAGCGGCTCCTACATGGAACGGCCCTGGCAACAGCAATGACTCTTGGAAATTCTACCCCGACGGTATGGTAGAGTGCCGCTATATGACCAATGTCGACAAAACCTTTAGCCAGGATTTGCTGAACCAGTGGTACACTCTGAAAGTAAAAGTTGTTAATGGCACCGCCGTTTTCACTCTGACCAGTGCAGACGGTACTGTCAATGAAACGATGCTCAAGGAATGCGCCACTACCGAAGGCACCATTTCTATCGGTATGACCGGTCGTAAAATTATGGTGAATGAAATCAACGTGGTTGAATTGGACGAAGATGGTATGCCGGTTGATATAGGCTACTCTGTCACCAAAAAACATAGCATGAATATCGAAGGTATGCCGTCCTATGAAGGCGGTTACATCACTGCCGAAGAAGGCCGCGACGGCTACATGAATTATGTTGTTGAAGATACCGACGAAACCGAATATGCTGCTTTTGTGACCGCTGTTGAAGAAGCCGGTTGGACGAAATACTCCGAAAATGAAGCAGCAGACAACGTGTTTACCACCTATCAGAACGGTGATCACTTCGTTTATGTGTATTTCTTGCCGGTTGAAAATCGTGTGCACGTGATCGATATGCCCATAGGCGCTGTATTGCCCACCACCGTGTCGGCACAGGCTGATGACGTATGTGAACCGTTGTTCACACAGGTACAACTTTCCTATGCTACTGCTTCCGAAGGCATGTCCTATCTCGTGCGTTTGTCCGACGGTAGATTCATCGTTATCGATGGCGGTAAGGTAGAAGCGGACCTCTTGGAAAGCAAACATCTGTACAACCTGATGAAAGAGCAGAACGTGCTCGATAAAATCACTGTGGCGGCTTGGATTGTTACCCATGCGCACAGCGACCATCAGACGGTGGCTACCGAATTTATGAACAACTACACTGCTGATGACCTTGTCATCGAGCAAGTGCTGTACAACTATCCCACCTCTACTCCCAATAACGCAGAAACCGACGCGTTTATCGCGGCTGTGGACGCTTGGGAAGCTGAAGGCACCGAGCAGGTGACACCTTTCATCGGTCAGGAATACTACTATGCGGATGCGAAGATTGAATTCTTGCACACCGTTGATGCGTATGCACCCGACGAACTGAAGGGTCAGGATTTCAACAACACTTCTTCCGTGTTCACCATTGAAATCGCAGACCAGAAGATTATCATTCTCGGCGATATGCATACCATTGGTAATGATCACCTTGTAGAACTGTTTGGCGACTATCTGAAGAGCGATATTTGCCAGTTCGGTCACCACGGCGTTGGCGGCGGTACCGTCGAAGTGTACGAAGCAATCGACCCCACTGTGGTTGTGGTTCCCTCCGGTGTGTTCCATTACACCAACATCTATAATTACTACAGAGTTTACGCACCCGAAGATTTGCGTGAAGGCCAGGCTTGGCTGTGGCTGGAAAATAACGTAGGCGGCAATGTGGAAGAAGTCATCATCATGGGCTTCAAAGAGGCTGTTCTCCAACTGCCCTACACGCCTGCTGAAGGTTGCGACTACATCGCAAACCGCAACGTCAACGGTTACGTCTTCGAAGAAGCGGTAGGCGCTGACGCAGTTGTTCCCAATCCGTTCTATGAGCTCAATGTGGGCGAAGAAGAAAACACCGTATACTACAAAGGCGAGGCATTCGATGTGCCCTCCAAACGTGTAGAACAAGACGATGACGTTGAAGAAATCGAAGTCGACGGTCTGGCTGACGTCCTCGAAGGCGACAACACCTTCGAACTGTTCATCGCTATCGACGACCTGAAACATCATTTGGACAACGAAACCTTCGCTATGTTTGGCACTTCTACTAATGGTCTGAACCTCAAGAATAACACCTTGAACGTCAACTTGAACAGAGGCAACACCAATGCTATCGTCACCGACGGCAACAGATACTATAAAGGTAACGTTGTCGGCGACACTGTCATCAATCACATTGTTGGCACGTACGATGCTGCAACCGGCGTTCTCTCCATCTATGAAAATGGCGTTCTGATCAATACTGCAACCTATGCAGACGGCTTCGCTGCCGATGACGTTCTGTATCTCGGTTCCGAAGCTTTGAATGCTATGTCCGGTTACACTGTCTTGGCTGCTCGCGTATATGACGAGTGCTTGGACGAAGACCAGGTAGCAGCGGCTTACTGGAAAGGCATCATTGAATACACCCACGTTTGCGGTTCCGACACTTGGGAGTCTGACGCAGATTCTCACTGGAAAGAATGCAGCTGTGGTGAAGAACTCGACAGAGGAACCCATACCGGCGGCAAAGCTACCTGCACCGACAAAGCTCTGTGCGAAGTTTGCCAGGCAGCGTATGGTAACGTTGATGCTACCAACCACACCGGCGAGACCGAAGTTCGCAACAAGAAAGACGCCACTGCAACCGAAGACGGTTACACGGGCGATACCTATTGTAAGGGTTGCGGCGAAAAACTCTCCACCGGTAAAGTGATTGAGAAAACCGGTACTACCGGCGGCACCACCGGCGGCGATGCTTCCACCGGCGGCACCACCGGCGGTAACAAAGCTCCCGCGACCGGCGACAACAGCAATCCCTTGTTGTGGGCATTGTTGGCAATTGTCAGCGGTGGTATTCTCGCAGCTGTGCTGTTGAAGAAAAAACAAACCGCATAATTAACCAATAAAAAAGGCCCTTGTCGAAAGACAAGGGCCTTTTTCCGTCTTGCACTCACCCGTAGGATATGGTATACTATTTTCAAAGAATCGCCAAAAGGGACTTGGCAATGAAAAACCGCCCTTTAAGGCTGGTTGGGGTGGCTACCCACAAGAGTAAAAACAACGAAACAGTGAGGTCTTACTATGTTTTTATATGACAGTCACGTGCATTCCTCGGAATGCAGCAAATGTGCCGATAATACTGCCAAAGAGTTGGTGCGTGTATATAAGGCAAACGGATACAGCGGTTTCGTGCTGACCAACCATTTCTATCACGGTAACACCTGCATTGACCGTTCTTTGCCGTGGCGCGAGTTTGTCGAACCGTATATCCGCGCGTACGAACAAGCGCGCGAAGAAGGCGCAAAATGTGATTTCGATGTTCTGTTCGGTTTGGAAGAGTATATGGGAAACGGCAAAGAGTTTTTGTGCTACGGTGTGGACATCGACTTTTTGCGGGAATGTGAGGCGTTGCGGTACGCAAGCGGTCAAGAGCGCGTCGCTCTGTTGAAAGAGTCAGGTGCGTTGCTGGTATACGCGCATCCGTTCCGTTTCCGTGAGTATATGGGCACGTTCGTAGAGCCCGTTTTTGACGGATTTGAGGGCGTGGAAGTGTTTAACACTGCCAACATCGGTGACGAAAATGGACGCGCATTGTTGGCGGCGGTGGATGACAAGTGTATCCGCACCGCGGGTAACGATGCGCATTCAGTGAATGCCAATCTGAAAAGTGGCATCTATTTTCATGAGCGAGTGCGAGACGCCGCACAGTTTGTGCGGTTGTTGCGGGACGGCGACTATTCTCTGAAAATGGAGTAATAAAGATGAAACTTGTTATTGTACGGCACGGCGACCCCGATTACGTCAACGATTCGCTTACCGAAAAAGGTTGGCGGGAAGCGGCGTTTTTGTCCGAGCGATTGGAAAAATTGGATATTGCGAAGGTGTATTGTTCGCCGCTTGGCCGTGCGAAAGACACGGCGAAACCCACTTTGGAGAAAAAGGGCATCTCGATGGAAATTTGCGACTGGTTGCGTGAATTTCCCGCCCGTATTTCGCACGAAGCGGCGAGCGATGAAAATCTGCCGTGGGATTTATATACTGAGAAATGGACCGCTGTGCCCGCTTTATACGATAAAGACGCATGGCTGAAAAGCGACGTAATGCAAAGCGGCAACGTAGAGCCGTTATACCGCCAAGTGTGCGAAAAATTGGACGAATTGCTCGCAAACCACGGTTACGTGCACGAAAACGGCTATTTTCGTGTCACCCGCGAGAACGACGATACGGTGGTGCTGTTTTGCCATTTCGGGTTGGAATGTGTGCTCTTATCCCACATTCTACACGTTTCACCCGTACTGTTGTGGCAGGGATTTGTCGCGCCTCCCTCGTCGGTTACCACATTGATAACCGAGGAACGCAGAAAAGGCATCGCCTATTTCCGTTGCAACGGTTTTGGCGACATTTCGCATTTGTACGCAAATGAGGAGCCGCCCTCTTTTGCGGCACGCTTTTGTGAATGTTATTCCAATGAAAACGAACGACATTAAAAACGAACACGTCCGGCATTGCCGGACGTGTTCGTTTATTTATTCAAAAATCTTCAAAACGTCGGGGAACAGTTGCAAACTGCGTTTTAAGATGCCGTGCATAGCGGCAATGGCAATGCCGTAATTAACCAGCGGTGTGCCCGCTTGCTTTGCGGCACTGATGCGGTGTTGCATCGCCGCATCGTTGAGCATACACCCGCCGCAATGCACAATCACCGCAAATTCTGTCAGGTCGTCGGGATATTCCCCGCCCGATGTGAAGAAAAAATGCGGGTTTGCACCGCAAAAACCCTTTATCCACGCGGGCATTTTCACCGTGCCGATATCGTTGCATTGGCGGTGATGGGTGCATCCCTCCGCAATCAGCACACGGTCGCCGTCTTTGAGGTTTTTGAGTGCGGTGGCGCCCGCAACCAGTGACGGCAAATCCCCTTTATATCGCGCCATCAAAATGGAAAATGAAGTTAGGGGGATGGTGGGCGGTACCATTTCGGATACCGTACCAAACACCTGTGAATCGGTGATAACCATACGGGGTGAACGGGTCAGAGAAGTGAGTAGTTGTGAAAGTTCGTCGGGTTGACACACCAAAGCGGTGGCGTGGGCATCTAAAATATCCCGCAACACCAGTTGTTGCGGCAAAATCAGTCTGCCTTTGGGCGCGGATTCGTCTATTGGGATGACCAATATTACCAAATCGCCTTTTTTGAGCATATCCGATACGGGTACTTTGGTTTTTTGCATTTCTTTTGCAAATGCGCCCAGTTTTTCTTTCAGCGTTTGGACACCCTCACCGCTTTGCGCACTGACGTACAGCGCGTCGGCATCGGTCTTTTGCACCGTATCTGCTTTGTTAAATACTACCACAAAAGGAATCTTGCGTTTTTGCAGTTCCGTTTTGAGCGCGGCATCTTGCGCGGATAAGCCGACGGCGGCATCCACCACCAATACGGCAATATCGGTGATATCCAGTATTTCTCTCGCTTTTTGCACACGCAACGCGCCCAAATCGCCCCGGTCGTCCAGACCGGGCGTGTCGATGATGACCACAGGGCCCAGTGGCAACAATTCCATTGCTTTTTTCACGGGGTCGGTGGTGGTGCCTTTGGTATCGGATACCACCGACAGATTTTGTCCCGTAATAGCGTTGACAAGGCTGGATTTACCCGCATTGCGCATACCGAAAAAACCAATATGCAATCGCTCGGCTGACGCTACTTGTTGTAAAGACATATACGCCACCTCATCTCGTTAAA
Source organism: Acutalibacteraceae bacterium (assembly GCA_045596565.1). Classification (GTDB taxonomy): domain Bacteria; phylum Bacillota; class Clostridia; order Oscillospirales; family Acutalibacteraceae; genus URNF01. The sequence continues at coordinate 685 of JAZOCQ010000005.1, read as the reverse complement.
ATCTGAAATCCCGGCGATTGGAATTTTTGATATCCTCGATGTTCAGTTCTGCAATCTCACGCACTTTCAGTTTGGGGATGCGATTGAGTTCTTTTTCCACCATTTCATAGCCGACGGCTTTGGTTTGCTCGGATGCATAGTCTTCTAAATATTCCGACAAGGTCATCAATGCGTTGGGATGACAGCAATTTAAGATTTGCCCCGACTTACACAGACTCATAAAACGGTCACCGGTACGACCCTCGCGGTAGCAGGCGGTGCAAAAAGACGGAATGTGTCCGTTTTCCATCAACCAGCGCACCACCTCGTCCAGTGAACGTTGGTCCGAAACGTCAAATTGTTCGGTATCGTGCGGGCGTTCGTCGGGTGCATATCCCGCATACCCGCCGACCGACGTGCGCGAACCGCCGCTCACCTGCGAAATGCCGAGTTTGAGCAAACGGGAACGCACCTGCTCGTTTTCGCGGGTGGAAATAATCATACCCGTATACGGCACCGCCAGACGGATACAAGCGGTAATTTTTGCAAAAGTATCATCGTCAATGCCGTTGTCAAATTCGTCGGGGTCGATATCATCGGCGCGTTTGAGACGGGGCACGCTGATGGTGTGTGGGCCGACACCGTGCACCGCTTCCAAGTGTTCGGCGTGCAGCAGCAATCGCGCAAATTCATATTTATACAGTGC
>JAZOCQ010000004.1:0-1916 GCA_045596565.1 Acutalibacteraceae bacterium | reverse complement strand
GTGACCTCCGGCAAGGTGTACTATGATAACAGCGATGCGCCTGCGACCATCGATGGCGCCTTGGCAGGTACGTTTGCGTATGGTATCACCGCTAAAAAAGCGGACTTTGGCGCTGTTTCGCTCACCTATCTGGACGGCAACGGCGTTGCCAAAGATTTCGATACCCTTTTTAACGTCAACAAATTCCGTGCGGACTTCTCTGACGTGATCGCGATTGCGGACAGCGAAGGCAAATTTGCTTCGAAAGCCGCTATCACCCCGGCGTCGACCGACACCGCTATCCAGAATTGGTTTAACGGTAAATTCGCGCCGTTCTATAACCGCGAAAATGCGGAATACTGCGCGTTGGACTATGTCGGTCAGAATTCCAACGCATTCCAGACCGACACCGGCAATCCCACCCAAATCGTTTGGGACTTAGAAAAGAGCACGCAGTCGCTGCGTTTCACCAGAACAGGCAGCGGTTATGCGGGCACTGTATTGCGTAAGGGCTTTACCTTGGCGCTCAAAACCGCCGACGGCTCCTTGGCAAAAATGAAGAACTTTGAAGCGGAAGTAGACTTCATCGTGCCCGGTTCTTCCGGACGCGGCGGCGTGTTCCTGTCCTTCCGTGAGAAGGACCCCGGCAGAATGCAGGCAAGCAGCGGCGGCGTATTCAACAAAGAATACTGCGGCGATGCTGTCATTATCTCTGACCGCGAAGTGAACGGTATCGTTCCCGGCAACCTGCAGGATCGGGCAAATGCGAATAATGCAATCGCGTTTGCAAATGAGCAAAGAGTTGTGGAAAGTTCTCCCCACACCTTGTACGTCAAAGTGGTTGGCAACAAACTGACCTGGAAAGTCATCAAAATTGACACCAAAGCCGTTATCGGCGAAGGCGTAGAAACCTTGACCCGCGACCTGCCTGCAGGTTACATCTCGGTGGGTTGTACTTCCCAGACCAGAAAACTGCTGGACATCCGCGTAACTGCGTTGGGTGACAGCGGTGAACCGATTGACTTTGACAATTGTGCTTCTTTCGAATTTACCCAGAAAGACACCATTGCATTTGCAGACGGCAAATATACCGCAAGCGGCCAGGCTTGGTATGATTTCAACAATACCAACGCCAATTCCCTTCTCTTGCAAGAAAAATATCAGTCGGCATTTGACGGCTACTACAACAATAAAGACCACTATGCGGAGACTCCCGTGGGCACCACTTACGCTGGCGACCCCGATAAGAACTTTACCGCCGGCGTGAAGACCGCGCAGCACAACCTGTGGGTACAGCGTGGCTGGAAAACGCAGGTAGCCGCCGAAAATATGGGCGTCATTTCTTCGTTGGTGCCCAAAGTGGACGGCGCACCGTTGCAGTACAAGAACTTTGAAGCCACCACCTACTTCCGTATGGAATCGGCGAACACCACGGCACTCATCGGTTTCCGCCAGCAGACTCCCGGTAAGTTTGTGGACGCTTTGAACGTTGTCAACAAAGAACAAGGTCTCATCGTGATTTCCGCCACCGGTATTGCTATCGGCGCAGGCGATGATATCGATAATGCGATGTACAACGCGAACACCACCGCGACCTTTGGCACCGCTATCAGCGGCGACCGTTATATCGGCGTGACCGTTCGCGTGGTCAATAATAAACTCACCGTAAAGGTGTTCAGCTCTAATTCCGGCACGGCGTATGGTTCTACGACGTATTATGACAACAGTGCAAACCCTGTAACCATCAATTACGATAAAGCGGGTACCATCGCTTTTGGTATCGGCAGAGACAACGGTCTGTTTGGTCCTGTGTCTGTTGTGCATCTGGATGCGGCAGGCGCACCTGTGTCCTACAAAGTGAACGACGAAAACGAACCTGCGCACACCTGTGATTTTGCCACCCCGAACTACGATGCAACCGGTCACTGGAACGAGTG
>JAZOCQ010000003.1:0-2486 GCA_045596565.1 Acutalibacteraceae bacterium | reverse complement strand
ATTTGGATGAATTTGAAAAGGTGGCGCAATTGCAAGAGAAAACCGGTGTGTGTGCACCCGCTTCCTTGCTCAATTTGCGGGATAAAGCGGTGCGTTTCCCGGAGATTTGTGACAAAGAGGGGCAAAGAGCAGTGGTGTACGCCATGTTGGGTATTGAGGAGTAAAAAAGTATGTCTTTGTTCGTGATAGGGGATACCCACCTATCGCTTTCTGTGGATAAGCCGATGGATGTGTTCGGCGGCTGGGACGCACATGAAACGAGACTGAAAAACCGTTGGTGCGAACTGGTTGCGGACAGCGATACGGTGGTGATACCGGGGGATATATCGTGGGCGATGTCGCTGGAAGAGGCAAAAGCCGATTTCGCGTTTTTGCAATCATTGCCGGGTCAAAAATTATTGCTCAAAGGTAACCATGATTATTGGTGGGCAACCCGCCGCAAGATGAATGCTTTCCTCGCAGAAAACGGTTTTGATACGTTGCGCTTTGTGCATAACGATGCCGTTGCCGTGGAGGATACGTTTGCCGTTTGCGGTACGCGTGGTTGGTTTTACGATGCCGAACAAGACGCCGACCAAAAGGTGTTAAACCGTGAGGTCAATCGTTTGCGTGTGTCTGTGGAAGCGGCTGTAGCCACCGGTTTAGAGCCGATTGCCTTTTTGCACTATCCGCCGGTGTGGGCGGAGCAATGTTGCCGTGCGTTTTTGGATGTGCTGTCCCAATACGGTGTGAAACGCTGTTATTACGGACACGTGCACGGCCCCGGTATCGGGCAGGCGTTTAACGGGGAATATGACGGTATATCTCTGCGTTTGGCATCTGCGGATGCGCTGAAATTCACACCGTTATATATTCCGCCTATTAAAAAATAAAAAAATCAAAAAAACTATTGGCATATCGACAAGATGTGTGTTATAATGTCATGCGTATGTAAAAAGTCACTAGGAGGAAAATAATCCATGAGTTTGAAAAATGCAACTAAAAAAGAAAACAATCGCGTAGAGTTGGAAATCGAAGTTGACGCTACTACCTTTGAAGCTGCCGTTGATGCTGCATATCGTAAAGATATTCAGAATATCAGCATTCCCGGTTTCCGCAAAGGCAAAGCACCCCGTTCTTTGGTGGAAAAAATGTACGGTGAAGGCATGTTCTATGAGACTGCTGTGAATGAAGTGTATCCGGCGGCTCTGGACGAAGCAATTCGCGAATCCGGCTATGAATACGTGGAAGATAAAATTGATTTTGACGTACAGTCCGTCGGCAAAGACGGCTTAAAATTCACCGCGGTTATCACCGTGAAACCCGAAGTGGAACTGGGCGAGTACAAAGGCCTCAAAGCCACCAAAAAGGTTGCGGCTGTGACCGATGAAGACGTGGATGCAGAACTGAAAATGTTGCAAGAGCGCAACTCCCGTATGGTGTCGGTGGACGACCGTGCTGCACAAATGGGCGATAGTGTTACTTTCGATTTTAAAGGTTTTGTGGATGGCGTTGCTTTCGAGGGCGGCAAAGCGGAGAACCATTCTTTGGTGCTCGGCTCCGGTCAGTTCATCCCCGGCTTTGAAGACCAGTTGGTCGGCAAGAAAATCGATGAGGAATGTGATGTGAACGTTACTTTCCCCGAAGAGTATCATGCGGCTGAACTCGCAGGCAAACCCGCTGTGTTCAAATGCAAAATCCATGAAATCCAGATGAAAGAACTGCCTGAACTCAATGACGACTTTGCAAAAGACGTCAGCGATTTCGATACGTTGGATGAACTCAAAGCGGACAGCAAAACCAAATTGGAAGAGCGTCGCGCCGCTGCTGCTGACGAAGAAGTAAGCGAACAGTTGGTGGACGGCTTGCTGGGCATTCTGACTGCTGATATTCCCGCTGCTATGTTCGAAAATGCTATTGAAGAGTCGGTACGCGACTTTGAATATCGTTTGCAGTCTCAGGGCCTGAGCCTTGACAAATACATGGAATTTACCGGTGGCGATAAAGCGGCGTTCCGTGAAGGCTTCCGTGAACAAGCTGAGAAGAAGGTCAAAATGCGCTTGATTCTCGAAAAGATTGCCAAAGAAGAGAATATTGTTCCCACTGCTGAGGATATTGAAGCGGAATACAACCGTTTTGCTGAAATGTATCAGATGGAAGTGGATAAAATTAAGATGTTCATCCCTGAAACTGCTTTGGCGGAAGACCTCGCTGTGCAAAAGGCGATGGATTTCGTGAAAGAAAACGCGAAAATCAAAGAAGAAAAATAAGTTTTGCGTTTGAAAAACGCGCAATCAGCCTAAACTGTTATCGTCCGAAATCCCGCACTGTATATCAAGTGCGGGATTATCGACAAGTAAGGAGGATATTCTGATGGAAAATATGGCTTTGGTACCGTATGTTGTTGAACAAACCAGTCGCGGCGAACGCAGTTATGATATTTTTTCCCGTTTGCTCAATGACCGCATTGTATTTCTCTCTGATGAGGTCAATGACACCACCGCGTC
>JAZOCQ010000002.1:0-4888 GCA_045596565.1 Acutalibacteraceae bacterium | reverse complement strand
GACCAGATGGTGTACCAGTGCGAAAAGACGTTGGAAGAAGCAGGCGACAAACTGCCCGCTGAAGATAAGACGGAAGTGGAAAGCAAAGTGAACGCTTTGAAAGAGGCGCTCAAAGGCACTGACATTGCCGATATTAAGGCGAAACAGGAAGAACTGACCAAAGCGTTCTATGCTGTGAGCGAAAAACTATATAACGCTGCTGCGCCGCAAGACAGCGCTGCCGCTGACGGTGCCGCACAGCCCAATGAGGATAATTTCTACGACGGTGATGTGCAATAAATGAAAACAGGCACTGCGACCCCGCAAGGGGTCGCAGTATCTTGCGTTGTAGAACCCGTCGCGTAAGCGACGATTCCGGAGGAAACATACATGGCAGAAACAAAACGTGATTTTTATGAGGTATTAGGCGTGCAAAAAGGCGCGTCGGATGCTGATATAAAGAAAGCTTTCCGCAAAAAAGCGAAAGAATATCATCCTGATTTACACCCCGGTGACCAAGCCGCCGAAAAGGCGTTTAAAGAGGTCAACGAGGCGTATGAGGTGCTGTCCGATGCGGATAAAAAAGCGCGGTACGACCAATTCGGCCACGCGGGTGTCGACCCCAACTTTGGTGCGGGCGGCGGTGGTTACGGCGGCGGTTTTTCGGATATGGATTTCGATCTTGGTGACATTTTTTCGTCCTTTTTCGGCGGTGGCGGTATGGGTGGCTCACGCCGTTCAAATCCCAACGCACCCCGCAGAGGCAGTGACGTCACCGCGACGGTGATTATTTCGTTTGAGGAAGCGGCAAAAGGCTGTAAAAAGCAGGTGCAAGTCCCGATTGTCGAAAAATGCGACGAGTGCGGCGGTAACGGTGCGAAAAAAGGAACTTCACCGCGCACCTGTACCCGCTGTAACGGCACCGGTCAGGAGGTGCGCCAGCAACGCACCCCCTTTGGTGTGATGCAAACGCAAGCGGCGTGTTCGCAGTGCGGCGGCAAAGGCCGTATTATCGATACGCCGTGTCCCGCTTGTCACGGCGCGGGCGCGGTACGCAAACAGCAAACCGTTGGCATCAACGTTCCCGCGGGCATTGACGACGGACAGGTTATCAACATTCGCGGCAAAGGTAACGCCGGCGCAAACGGCGGCCCTGCGGGCGATTTGCAGGTGCGTGTTTCGGTGCGCCCCCACCCGATTTTCGAGCGTGACCGCTATAATGTGTGGTGCGATTTACCGCTCACGTTTGCACAAGCAACGCTGGGCGCAACGGTGGAAGTACCCACGCTGGACGGTAAAGTGGAGCTGGATATCAAAGACGGCACCCAGCCGGGCGACATTCTCACCATGAAAGGCAAGGGCATTCCCTACGTCAACGGCAGAGGCCGTGGGGATATGCTGTTCCGTGTGACGGTGGAAATCCCCAAAAATCTGTCGGGTGAGCAGAAAAAATTGCTCAAAGCATTTGAACAAGCGATGGGGGATAAAAATTATCAAAAACGCCGTACATTCTTTGAGAAGTTGAAAGAGAATTTTAAATAATCACAATATAAAAATCCTTGCGATACTATCGCAAGGATTTTTTGCTCTAATCAATTAAGGTTTGAAAAAAGGCGAGTGCTTCGTGTAAGGAATGAAATTCGGCTGTGAGCATACGTTTGATTTCATCGCCAAATTGCACAATATCGGGAATGCCGATACAGCGCATACCCGCACCAACAGCCGCTTTGATGCCGTTTTTGGAATCTTCTATCACGTAGCAGTTTTGAGGGCTTACACCCAATTTTTGTGCGGTGAGCAAAAATATATCGGGTGCCGGTTTGCCGTTTTTGACGTCCTCGCCGCTCACGATGACATCAAAAAAGTCGGTTGCGTGGACGGCTTGCAGGTGGTGGTCAATGGAGTGGTGAGAGGAACCGGAGGCGAGCGCAAGGGAAACGCCCTTTTCTTTCAAGAATTCGAGCAACTGTTGTGCACCGGGCTTATATTGCACGACCAAATGTTGTTCAATGTATTTTCGCACATCGTTTTTAAAAGCCACCACATCCATGGTTGGAAACATATCCTCCAAATATTTGGACGAGCCCGCCGCCGTGGACCCGCAAACGTGGGGAATATGACTGCCGACGTTGTGAAAGCCTTGTTTTTCGCCCGCGTAGTCCCAAGCGGGTATACAAATGCGTTCGGTATCCAATAACGTCCCGTCCATATCAAAGATGACGCTGAACATGTTATCACCGCCTTTTAGAGTAGTATAGCACTGCTCGTATGCGAATGCAATGGTTTTATGCGTAGGACAGACCGACGGTTGCATACAATGGGTTTAAGAGGAGATGACGCATATGTTTCAACTGTTATGGGAAGTTTTTTGCGGCATGTTTTATATGGTGCTGCACGTGGTGTCGGGCGGCAGTTTCCCAAAACCGCTCACCGCGGAGGAGGAAAAAGCACTTTTTACTGCGTTCCACGATCGGGGGGATATTGCCGCGCGTAATCGTTTAATTGAACACAATTTGCGTTTGGTGGCGCACATTATCAAAAAATATTACGCGGGTGCAAAAGACCAAGAGGACTTGGTGTCTATCGGTACGTTTGGGCTGGTGAAGGCAGTGGATACATTTGATTATTCCAAAAGTAAACGCTTAGCGCCGTACGCTTCCCGCTGTATCGAAAATGAAATTCTGATGCATTTTAGAGCAAGCAAAAAATTTGCAAAAGACGTGTCGTTGTCCGAACCGATTGACACCGACAAAGAGGGGCAACCGCTTACCTTGCTGGATGTATTGGCAGATGAAAGTGATTTGGCGTCACAGGTAGAATTAAAAGTGAGTAGTGAAAAATTGGCGACTTATATCAAACAGTCGCTCACCCCCCGCGAACAACAGATTGTTTGTTTGCGATATGGCATAGGCGGCAGGGCTTTACCGCAACGGGAGGTAGCGACCTTGTTGGATATTTCCCGTTCTTATGTATCTCGCATTGAAACTAAAGCCCTTTTAAAACTGCGTGCGCGGTTTGAAAAGGGTAGTTAAACCCGAACCAGCCTTAAATGCTTTGGCTAATCACTAGGAATTCCCTCTTGCGTGGGAGGATGCGGGTATGTTATACTGAAAGAAAAAACAAAAGAGGTTTCCATTTATGGCAAAACACGCACAAAAACAAAATATTGGGACACTCGTGCTCAAAATTTTGAAATGGGCAGGCATTTCTCTTGGCGGCATATTGGCGGCGGCGGTGGCGTTTTTTCTGATTATGTTCTACACCCCGCTATTCCCGCAAATGCGCACCCAATATATTTTGATGACGTTGCACACTTCTAATCCGTGGCTTGCGACCACCTTTTTCTCGGAAGAAACCATCAACCGTATCGTGGAAGAAAACCGTGTGGAAGAGCCGGAAGGTTCTACCGATACCGCACTTATTCAAATTGGCACCACCACACAAGGCAGTACCACGGCGGGCACTACCACGGGTACGGAGGCGACGGTAACGACCACCACCGTTCCCACTACCACCGCGCCTACCACCGCGCGCCCCACCTCTGGAGGATACAATGTTACCACCATTTACGAGGAAGAGGGTATGGACGTTTTACAAATTACAGCCGATGAATACGTTGCGCGTTTGATTCGTGTCAAGGACCCTTCCCGCGTGCGGCTGGAACTGTGCGAAAACTTTATGCAGAGTGGCAAACGCGGCGAAAAATTACAGTCGATTTGCCTGCGTCTGGGGGCTGTCGCGGGTATCAATGCGGGCGGCTTTGTGGACGAGGGTGGACACGGACTGGGCAGTTATCCCACCCAACTTTGTGTCAAAGACGGCGAGATTTTGTACGCCGACAGCAGTCTTTCCACCTATAACGTCATCGGTTTCAATCAGGATAACGTATTGGTGCTGGGTCAGTTCACAAAACAGGAAATTATCGACAATCGCATTCGTGATGCGATTGCATTTAAACCGTTTTTGATTATCAACGGTCAGCGTGCCAACACCTATGGTGCTGCGGGTGGTAAAGACCCCCGCGCCGCTATCGGACAGACGGCAGACGGCACGGTGTTGTTGCTTGCTATTGACGGCAGACAGACGGGTATGATTGGCGCAAATATGCGTACCGTGACCGACATCATGTGGGACTACGGTGCTGTGACTGCCGCTAACATTGACGGTGGTTCCTCCACTACGGTCGTACTCGAAAATGAGTTGATTAACAAACCTTGCGGACCCGCGGGTGCACGCTATTTGCCCAACGGTTGGTTGGTGTTTTAAAAGTGCGATTTTGCTGTAAAAAATACTTGTAACGGCTTAAAACATATAGTATAATAATGGTAGCGAATGCATAAGGGGTGTTTACATGAAACTGATTTTTGCAATTATCAATAAAGATGACAGCAATATGGTGTCCTCCGCGTTAATTCGAGCGGGATTTTCCACCACGAAACTCGCAACTACCGGTGGCTTTTTAAGAGCGGGCAATACCACGTTTTTGCTTGGTGTGGACGACGATAAGGTGGATGAGGCACTGGACATTATTGCAAAATATTCCAAAAAACGCACCCAGATGGTTTCCAGTACCATCTACGGCACCTCCGAATATACCACTTTCCCGGTGGAGGTTACGGTGGGCGGTGCAACGGTGTTTGTCACCGATATAAATCGTTATGAAAAGTATTGATAGTGTGTTCCCCCATTTTGTAGGTAATCAAAACGCCTTGCACCGGCTGTCTGTGGATATAGCGGCAGGGCGTTTTCCTCATGCATTATTGATAGAGGGACCTGCGGGCAGTGGTAAAAAAACGCTGGCACGTTTGTTGGCACGGGCAGCGGTGTGCGGAGAGAATGACCCGCCGTGCGGTGTTTGCGAAAATTGCCGTAAAGCGGAAAAAGGTATCCACCCCGATATTGAAGAATT
>JAZOCQ010000001.1:0-4133 GCA_045596565.1 Acutalibacteraceae bacterium | reverse complement strand
CCGATTTGGTATCGGTTATCGACGACGAGGGTAACCAACACCAATTTGAAATTTTAGATGCCATCGAAACCGACGAAGGACAATACGTCGCGCTCGTTCCCGTTTTGGACGATGCGCAGGAAGCAGTTGAAGACGACGGCGAACTGATTGTGTTACAAGTTGTCAACAAAGACGGCGAAGACCTGTTGGTGCCGATTGAAGACGACAAAACTTTTGACAGCATCGCGGAAATTTTCGAAGAACGCTTGTCGGAATACTACGAAATCAACAGCGAAGAGTAATTCATCCAACCATCCTGCTGTGCACGCGGACCTGTGCCCTTTAACCCTACTACACTATGTAATCGGGGACCTTTGCTCCGGTGGCGGACGGCAGACCTCCCGACTGTTAGTCGGACGAAGGGAGCCTGAAAACATTGGGCGGTCACCCACCTGCTTCGATTTAGTAGCAGGTTATACGGGCGCTTTACGGTACGGTGGGATTTATTTGTAACAAAAAAGCCTGTGTGATGATATCACACAGGCTTTTTTATCATTTTAAGAGCATAAGACCCATTTTCTTTTTAGCTTTGTCCAATGTACGAGAAGCGATACGATATGCCAACTGAGCACCGTCTTTCATCAGTGTTTCGAGTTGCGCTTTATCCGCCATCAATTCTGCCATACGCGCTTGAATGGGAGCGAGTTCCGCCGCCACCGCTTCGCCGACGGCGGTTTTGAAGTCGCCGTAACCGCGACCCGCAAATTCAGCCTCGATGGTATCCAACGTTTTACCGGTAACTGCGCCATAAATTTCCATCAAATTGTTGATGCCGTCTTTGCCCTCGGCATACCGCACGCACGCTTCACTATCGGTGACGGCACGACGGAATTTGCGAATAATGGTATCCGCATCATCTTTGAGCGAAATAAACGAATTTTGATTTTCATCCGACTTAGACATTTTCTTAGTGGGATCCTGTAACGAGCGCACACGAGCTCCCGTCTTCATAATATAGGGTTCCGGCACTGTAAAGGTGTTTCCATATACACCGTTAAAGCGCTCCGCAATATTACGCGAAAGTTCGCAATGTTGCTTTTGGTCGGCACCTACCGGCACATAATCCGGTTGATACAGCAAAATATCCGCCGCCATCAGCGTGGGGTACGCAAACAAGCCGAGATTGATATTATCCGCGTGTTTAGCAGACTTATCTTTAAACTGTGTCATACGGGATAACTCTCCGAATTGCGTACAGCAAGACAACAACCACGACAATTCTGCGTGCGCAGGCACGTGTGATTGCACAAAAATCAAGTTCTTTTGAGGGTCAAGGCCGATAGCAAGCAACAACGCATACATTTCCATGATTTGCTGGCGCAATTTCGCAGGTTCCTGCCGCACGGTCAGCGCGTGTAAATCCGCCACTGCAAACGCGCAGTCAAACTCTTCTTGCATATTCACCCAGTTACGCAGTGCGCCCAAATAGTTGCCCAAAGTAGGCGCACCAGTCGGCTGTATACAACTTAACGCCCTTTTTTTGCGTTCTGTCGGCATTGTTTGTTCCATTGTGTATTCCCCTTTGCCATAAATCAGCATATTTTTCTCTTATATTACCATACTTTCATTGACATTTTCAATATAAAAATGTAAAATAAATTGATATATAGAAATTGTTTCCTTATAGGAGGTCTCACTTTGAGCGAATTGCAAAAATTAGCCGCTGTTATGTTTCCGGATATCAACAAGACGCCGGATGAATATGAAGCGTTATACCCATCCCGTGAGTTGAGTGAAAACGCGCGTGTTACCCGCATCGCACCCAGCCCCACCGGCTATCTACATCTAGGCGTTTTCTTCACTGCAATGATTAACCGCCTGACCGCGGATGCGTCTGACGGTATTTTCTATTTCCGTTTAGAAGATACCGATAAAAAGCGCGAAGTGGAAGGCGGTGCCGCCGATATCCTCACCGGTCTTGCCACCTACGGTTTGTGTTTAGATGAAGGTTTTATTGCCCCCGACCAAGTCAAAGGCAAATACGGCCCCTATCAACAAAGTCATCGAGTAGAAATCTATCAGACGTTTGTAAAATCACTGGTGGAAAAAGGGCTTGCGTATCCATGCTTCTGTTCCGAAGGGCAACGTGAAACCGCACGGGCACAGCAAGAAGCCAACAAAGACCGCACCGGTTACTACGGAAAATACGCGGTTTGCCGCGGTATTGACACCGCCGACGCTATCGCGCGGATTGAAGCGGGCGAAAGTTATGTAGTGCGTTTGCGTTCCCCGGGTGATGAGAGCCGCCGCATCAAATTCACCGATATGATTAAAGGCACCATTGAAATGCCGGAGAATGACGAGGATTTGGTATTGCTCAAATCCGACGGGATTCCCACCTACCATTTCGCACACGCGGTGGATGACCATTTGATGCGCACCACCCACGTTATCCGTGGTGATGAATGGATTTCCTCGGTGCCCAAACACATTCAGTTGTTCCAATTGCTTGGTTTTAAGGCACCAAAATATGCGCACGTCAGCCCTATTATGAAAGAAAGCGACGGCGGCAAGCGCAAGCTTTCCAAACGCAAAGACCCCGAGGCGGCTATGCATTATTACGCCGAACAGGGTTACCCCAAGGAAAGCGTTTTAGAATATCTGATGACCGTTGCCAACAGCGATTTTGAAGATTGGCGGCGTTGCAACCCCTATGCCGACCGTTCTAAATTCCCCTTCAACCTCAAAAAAATGAGTGTATCGGGCGCATTATTTGATATGCAAAAACTTAACGACGTCAGCAAAAACGTCATTGCGCGTATGAACGGACAAGAGGTTTTGGACAACGTCTTACAATGGGCTAACGCCTACAATCCCGATTTTGCGGCTTTGTTGCAACAAGACTTGGAATTTGCAAGAGGCATTTTCGAAATTGACCGCGGCGGTGCTAAACCCCGTAAAGACCTTGCAAAATGGAATGAAGCACCCGCCTATGCGGCATACTTCTTCGAAGAAACGTTCTCCCCCGTCGACCCCCTGCCCGACAACATGACGGCGGCAGATGCATTGGCTATTTTACATGCTTACGCCTCTGTGTACGACCCCGCGCAAGACAAGCAAGAATGGTTTGATACGGTGAAATCCATTTGTGCAGGCCTTGGTTTTTCGCCCGATATCAAAGCATACAAGCAAAATCCCGATGCCTTTAAAGGACACGTCGGTGACGTCAGCACCGTCATTCGTATTGCGGTGACCGGCAGACGCAACACGCCCGATTTGTGTGCGATTATGAAATTACTCGGTAAAGAACGGGTATTTGCACGTTTTAACAAATTTGCCGATACTATTAAAGGAGGCGCCGTCAATGGCTGAAGAAATCAAAAACACTGCGTCGGAAAGCACCAATTTCATCCACGCAATTATTGACGAAGAATTAAAAGAAAACGGCCGTTGCTATGGGAAACAGGTACACACCCGTTTCCCACCCGAACCCAACGGCTATCTGCATATCGGTCACGCCAAAGCGCTGTGCATTGATTTCGGTACCGCTCTGAAATATGGCGGCATCTGCAATCTGCGTATGGACGACACCAACCCCACCAAAGAGGATACCGAATACGTGGATGCTATCAAAGAAGACATCCACTGGTTAGGGTTTGACTGGGATGACCGTTTCTACTATGCTTCCGATTATTTCGAGACGATGTACGAACTGGCGGTCGGTCTTATTAAAAAAGGATTGGCCTACGTATGCGAGTTGTCTCCCGACGAGGTGCACGACAACCGCGGCGATTTGACTCACCCCGCCGTCAGCCCCTACCGTGACCGCCCCATCGAAGAAAGTCTCGATTTATTCTCGCGTATGCGTGCGGGAGAATTTCCCGACGGTGCCATGACACTGCGTGCGAAAATCGACCTTGCCAGCGGTAACTTCAATATGCGTGACCCGGTTATTTACCGCATCAACCACGCACACCATCACCGTCAAGGGGATGCTTGGTGCATCTACCCCATGTACGACTATGCGCATCCGCTAGAAGATATGTTTGAGGGCATCACCCATTCGCTGTGTTCTCTGGAATTTGAGGACCATCGCGCGTTATACAACTGGGTGGCCCAAAACGTGGACTATGATGCCGACCCCAGACAGATTG